>JAPLUM010000413.1 GCA_026397605.1 Verrucomicrobiota bacterium
GCTGCCATGGTCTGTGATGTGTAGTATCCATCCTGCAATGCTCTTGCACATGCCGTGCGATGGGCGAAACTGAATGGTGCCAGAAAACGACCTCATCAAACCCACCGCGCGATTCGAAGACTTGCGCGGCATTCTCCGTTACGTGCCGCAATTTCGGCAGCGTGTCTTCGTGATCGCTATTGATGGTGCCTTACTACATCAACCCGGGTTTCCAAGCCTTCTTCAAGATGTGGCTGTCCTGCAATCACTGAACATTGAAGTCGTCCTCGTCTTTGGTGCACGGGCACAGATCCGCAACTTGGCCGAAAAACGCGGCGTTGTCCTCAGCAGCGATGACGGCATGGGGAAAACGGATGCAGCAAGCTTAGACATTGCTATTGAAGCAATCACCAGACAGGCAAGTGAATTGATGGCCGATCTCACCGCCCTAGAACTGCCCGTGGTGATTTCGAACGCCCTCGTAGTCCACCCAGCAGGCGTTATCAATGGCACTGACCTTGAATTCACAGGCAGGATCGAACGAGTGGATTCTGAATCGTTAGAAGTCATCCTCAAAGCTGACATCATCCCGATTTTATCCCCCATTGGTTATGATGGCAAAGGAGCGACCTTACGCCTGAATTCAGATGCTGTGGCTATCGAAGTCGCGCTAGCCCTGAAAGCAGCCAAGGTCATCTTTGTTTCTGAAGCGGGCTTAACCCATGCCGACGGCAGTCGCTTGGCACAGATCTCCATCGCTGACGCTCGTGAAATTTATAAGCGCAAAGAAGCGCGGCACGACGTCAATCTTCTCTCGAAGCTGCGCTATGGAGCGCTTGCCTGCCAGGAGGGGGTCGCACGTGTGCACATCGTCGATGGCACACAAGATGAGGCCTTACTAGCCGAGCTTTTCAGCAATGAAGGTGTCGGCACTATGATCCATGCCGACGACTATCAGCAAATCAGAAAAGCACAGGCGTCGGACGTCCCGGCCCTACTCTCCATGATGCAGCAATCCATGGACGACGCCGCCCTCGTCCCAAGAACACGCGAGCAAATTCAATCACGCATCAAAGATTTTTTTGTCTTGGAAACAGACAGTAACCCGATCGGATGTGTGGCCGTACATAGCTATGAAGAAGAGGGCAGAAAGGTCGCCGAGCTTGCTTGCCTGTTTGTGCGCCGCAGTCATAAAAATCGCGGGCATGGGCAAAAGCTTGTCGCTTACGCAGAAGACATTGCCAAGCAGCGCGGCTGTGAGGTCCTTGTGGCATTGAGCACCCAAGCTTTCCGTTTCTTTGAAGAGAAAATGGGCTTTTCAGTAACTGATCCTTCAGCACTTCCGATCGCCCGCCGTGAAAAGTATGACCGCAGCGGCAGGAACTCAAAAGTGTTGATCAAGAAGCTACGTTAATTGCGTTTACCTCACGACATGCGACGCCTTCTACTGCTAAACCTCCTGCTTTGTTTTAATGTAAGCGCCGCTGGCCCAGCTCCAGAGATTATTTCACCTCAGGTGAAGGCATCCGCCGAAAAGGCCGTGGCTTGGTTACTGAAACAGCAGCAACCGTCCGGTCATTTTTCGGAACAAAAGACCAATCAAGTCCCGCGCCGGGGAGATATACCAAGCCATACGGCCGCGATGACAGCTCTTTCCATTATGGGACTGGCCTCCGTTGGTCATTTACCAGGCAATGCTACGCCCGAAGGCCAGGCTGCGGAGAAGGCTTTAAAGTTCATAGTGAATCATGTTGAGCCCGATGAGAACGGTTATCTCGGACGCAGCGACCGCAGCCGAATGTATGGCCATGGCATCATCACCCTCATGCTTACCGAAATGCTTGGCATGTCGGCGGATGAGGAAACGGATAAGAAAGTTCGGAGCATGACTGAAAAAGCCATCAAGCTCATCCTGCGCGCGCAACAAGTCTCCAAGAGTGAGGCTAATCGAGGAGGCTGGCGCTACGAACCGAGCAGCAGCGACAGTGACATCAGCGTCAGTGTCTGGCAGCTTATGTCTCTGAGAGCCGCTAAAAACAGTGGGATCGATGTACCAAAAGAAGCTATCGACAATGGGATCGCCTACATCAAGCGAAGCTACCGCGCTGAGCGAGACGCCAATGGCCAAGTGAAGCAACAAGAAGCGGCTTTTAGCTATGAGCCCTACGGTGGTCGCCAAACTTTTTCCACCACAGCTGCTGGCCTTCTTTCTCTCCAAGTCGCAGGCCAATACAACACCACCGAAGTCATTGGATCATCCAACTGGCTCCTCAAATTCCCACCTGAAGTCAATGAACCCTGGTTTTTCTACGGGTGCTACTATTATGCACAAGGCATGTATCAACGTGGTGGGGATCATGCCGCTACAGCACGGCAAAAGACAGAACAGATGCTCGTCGGCGCACAAAGCGCCGAAGGCGCTTGGTATCCGAGAAATGGTAACGAAAAGAGCGCAGGTCCAGTGTATGCCACATCATTGGCCCTGCTAAGCCTGAGCGTTTATCACCACTTTCTACCGATTTATCAGAAGTAGAACTTTGGCGCTTTTTGATTACCAGTTCTTTTCCCAAACTTGACTAGCCACACGAAGCTTTTCTGATGTGGTCGTCTCGACAGAAGTAGCTGTCAGGTTTTTATCATCTTCATTGTATGACCAAATGTCATAGGAGCTTAAATTGACGGTCAATGGTGTAGCTGCTGCACCTCCTGTTGTGGCAGGCGCGGCTTTGACATAACGGATTGGGTGGCCAAAGCCATCAATCATAAAAAAGTTCGAGCCATTCTTCACCCAGAGTTCTTTCGGCATGTCTTTTAACATGACATATTTGGCTTCATTTAAATCTAATTCGCCGTCAGACTGAGGAACGCCAGCTCCTGGACTTGACATGTCGATTGAATCAAAGCCATCGCCACTCATGGCTTGATAAAGGCACTTGGCTCCGACAGCCAGATAGCTTTTTTTAGCAATCTGTACAGTATTCGCTTCAGCTCCTCTTGCCGTGGCGGGATAGCCCCCGAACTCTTGACTATAGTTCTCTAATCCAGACCTAACCGCCTTGATCGTGACTTGAGTTTTTTGGCGTTTTGAATAACGATCGGCATAGGTGAACCCACCGACTACCAAGCTAAACAAAAGCGCAATGATCGTAACAACGGTGATCAGCTCAATCAAAGTAAACCCGGACTGGCGAACCGTTGATCTCGTGAGTTCTAGTTTCATAAATAGGGGGGGGGTAAAATTTTATTCTCTGGTCTATGACGCGCCGGAGCTCAGGCCTTTAATCACTTCAATCAGTGGCATGAAGAGGGCCATGACGATTGTGCCTACCACGAGGGCCAGAATAACGATCATGATTGGTTCAAGCATGGAAGTTAAAGCTGAGACAGCGTTATCCACTTCATCTTCATAAACATCGGCGATTTTTAAGAGCATCTCAGGCAATTGACCGGTTTCTTCACCGACATCGACCATGGAGATTACCATGGGTGGGAAGACGTTACTGGACTCTAGCGGTGCAACCATTGATTCACCTTCTTTGACGGCATCATGAACTTTGACAATAGCATCAGAGATAATAGCATTACCAGCCGTCTCACGAGTGATGTTGAGTGCCTGCAAAATAGGCACACCGGATGTTACCAAGGTCCCAAGAGTACGAGTAAAGCGGGAAATGGCGGTTTTTCTCTGCACATCACCAAAAAGCGGGATCTTGAGTTTCCAACCGTCGATGGAACGGCGGCCTCCGGGTGTCGAGGCGAACATGCGCCATGTGATGAAGATAAGAATGCCACCCGCAACAAGGTAAAGAATGTTGCTGCTCATCCAGCGGCTGAAGCCCATGACGAGTTTGGTAAGATAAGGCAGCTTATCTGCACTACCCAACATGTCTTCAAAGATCTTCTCGAAACGAGGAACAATGACCAACATCAGGAAGACCATGATTAAGGAAGCAATGACCATCACGATCACTGGGTAGATCATGGCTGCCATGACCTTGTTCTTCAGTTTTTGAGCTTTTTCTTGATATTCAGCAAGACGATTCAAGACAATTTCAAGCACACCGCCAAGCTCACCAGCCTTCACCATGTTCACGTAAAGCTTGTTAAAGATTTTGGGATACTGACTGAGCGTTTCAGAAAAAGTACTGCCAGTCTGCACATTCTCGGCCAGGGTCGAGATGGTGGACTTCATGATAGGAGTCGGCTCTTGTCGGGCGAGAACAGTCAATCCACGCAGCAACGGCAGACCAGCATCAATCAGCGTAGCAAGCTGACGCGTAAAAATCATCAGTGTCTTACCCTTGACCTTGGCATTAGCGCCAGCCTTGATAACTTTCCCCTTACTTTTGGAAACAGTTGCGCTGGCACGTTTCTTAACGGCGGCGTCTCCCTTTCCTTCTTGAACGACCTGAGTCGGATAAAGCTGGCTCTGACGGAGTGAATTAATGGCTTCGCTCTCGTTGGAAGCGTCCAACTCTCCGGCAACTTCTTGGCCGTTCTGGTCTAGGGCAATGTAGTGAAACTTCGGCATAAATGGATGCGACGGGTAATATTAGATCTGAAATTAAGAATACTTGGCTATGGCGGTTTTTGTCCATCAAATTCATTCGGATTTGTTGGACAAATTTTGTACCAACAAACCAATGAATCAGGTGTATTTGAGCACTTCCTCAATGGTGGTGTCTCCATCATAGATGCTACGCAGACCATCCTCTCGAAGAGTCTGCATGCCTAGCTCAATGGCTTTCTGCTTGAGAACCAACGAAGGAGCTCTGGAAATGATCAAGTCACGAATGGGATCATTCATGGCAAGCAATTCATAGATGCCTTTTCGGCCTTTGTAACCACTGCCACCACATTTGTCACATCCGGCACCTGTGTAGAAACTTTTTCCGCCCAAATCACCGAGGGTGAGGTTGAGTTGATTGAGGATCGACTGGTTGGGCTGATAGGGAGCGCGGCAACTTTTGCAGATCGTGCGTAACAACCGCTGAGCAAGGACACCTTCCAGAGTGGCTGCCACCAGGAATGGTTCAACACCCATGTCAACCAGACGTGTTACAGCCCCAGCAGCGTCATTGGTGTGGAGCGTGCTCAAGACTAAGTGACCCGTAAGAGAGGCCTGAATGGCAATCTGTGCAGTTTCGACGTCACGCATTTCTCCGACCATGATACGGTCCGGATCTTGGCGGAGGAAAGCACGTAGCGCTTTTCCGAAAGTGAGACCGACGGCTTCATTAATCGGCACCTGCATGATTCCGTCTAACTCGTACTCGACAGGATCTTCAGCAGTGATCACCTTTGTGTCGATGGTGTTAATGCGGCGAAGGCAGGCATAAAGGGTCGTGGTCTTACCGGCACCGGTCGGGCCAGTAACGATGAAAATGCCGTTTGGCTTATTGATCGTATCGGTGATGTAATCAAAAAGGTAGGGCGACATGCCAAGATGCTCCAATTCAAGATTCACCGAGCTGCGATCCAAGACACGAAGCACGACGGATTCACCGTGCTGGGTAGGCAGGGAGTTCACACGCATGTCTACCGGCTTTCCACCCACGGTCGTCATGATACGTCCGTCCTGCGGAACACGGCGCTCAGCGATGTTCATGTTCGACATGACCTTGATACGAGAGATGACCGAATTAGCCAGATGCACTGGCGGCGGAGCCATCTCATAGAGGGCACCATCTACGCGATAACGGATTTTGAATTCGTGTTCGAATGGCTCAAAATGAATGTCTGAAGCTTTCTCCTTAATGGCCTGAGCCATGACCAAATCGACAAACTTGACGATGGGAGCCGAATTGGCCTCAACCTCTGGAGATCCCTTTCCCACCTCACTCAGCCCACCAAAGATATCATCAATGCTTGGAGCTGCCGTGCCATAATGCTTATCAATCAGGTTTTGAACTTGATTCCGCTGAGCCACGACAGGCACGACGGGCTTACCTATGCCAAAACTTAAATCTTCGACCAACTGCGGGTTTAGGGGATCGGTGAAAGCGACATGCAGTCCTTTGCCATCGAGTGTGATCGGAAAAGCTCCGTAAAGGCGAGCCATACCCGAGGGGATGATATTGATCACAGACGGCGGCGGCTCGTACTCCGTAAGGTCAAAATGATCGGCGCCTAGCTCTTCGGCCACGACAGCCCAGAATTCGTTTTCAGCATTGAAGATACCATAATCCAAGAGGACTTGGAGAATGTCTTTGCCATTATGAACAGCATCTTGAGTGAGGTCGTATGCCTGACCAGAGTCAATGACTCCGCGGGTTTCGAGCATATCTACAACGTTCTGGGGGGTCATACGAAGAAGAGTGGGGCGGGAATTAAAGAGTGAAGTGGAAAAAAGGCGGCGCGCATCATTCGCTGTCAGACATGGTTGATTCGATGATTTCTTCTGCGGTTGTGATACCCGCCAAGACCTTACGGACACCGTCTTCTCGTAGCGTTCTCATGCCTAATTCACGGGCGCGCTTACGAAGCTGAGGCGTCGTGAGCTGCTGATTAATCATGGTGCGCACCTCGTCATCGATTTTGAAAATTTCAGCGATCACCATTCGGCCCTTATAACCTGAGGAACGGCAGCGATTACAGCCCTTTGGCCCCATGACGGAAGCTCCCTGCAACTGGCCTACATCCAATCCCAACTGACGCAATTCCTTTGGGTTCATCGTGTAGGGCTCTTTGCAGTCAGGGCAAAGTTTTCTAACGAGTCGTTGAGCCAAAATACCGCGCACAGCTGAAGCAATGAGGAAAGGCTTCACCCCGATGTCAGAGAGACGAGCGACAGCACTTGGAGCATCGTTTGTATGCAAAGTACTGAACACCATGTGTCCCGTAAGGGAGGCATTGATCGCGATGGAGGCTGTCTCAAGTTCTCGAATTTCCCCAAGCATGATGATATTTGGCGCTTGGCGGAGCATGGCTCGCAGTGCGGCGGCAAAGGTCATGCCGACATCTTCGCGCACCATGACCTGATTAATCCCTGGGAGCTCATACTCGACTGGATCCTCTACCGTGATGATCTTTCGGTCAGGTCGATTGATGAAGTTTAAGCAGGCATAGAGCGTGGTCGTTTTACCCGAACCCGTGGGCCCAGTGACCAAAACAATACCATCCGGGAGGGAAATCAGCTTTTCAAAGCACTCATGGTCATCACTGAAGAAACCCATGTCCGACAAGCCAAGACGCAGACTGCTTTTATCAAGCACACGCATAACCACACTTTCACCATTCTGAGTCGGGATGATCGACACACGCATGTCCAACTCCTTCTCATTAAATTTCATCTGAATACGACCATCCTGAGGAATGCGTTTTTCATCAATGCTCATCGTGCCGCTTTGAATCTTGATGCGGCTGATAATGGCGGAGTGCAGGCGCTTAGGATGGTGCTCGACATCATGCAAAACACCGTCCATGCGGAAGCGAACGCGAATATCTTTTTCCAACGGTTCGATGTGAATATCTGAGGCTCGATTTTTGAAAGCCTCCATCAACATGTTGGAGACCAGTTTAATGATGGGAGCATCGCCTTCAGTAGATGCACCATCTGAACCCGGCATCTTGGACATGGCTGAACCCATAACGGCTTCATTCCCATAAACATTGGCCTGCAACTCACGAATCAGCGTTGGCGTCGAGCAGAAGAATTCCAAGTCAGGCTGAAGCGCATGAGGCAGAGCATCCAGAGTCTCAAAATCGTAAGGATCAGCAACGACGATCTGTAGCGTTCCACCGCTCATACCGAGTGGGGCAATCTTGTATCGCAGAGCAACCTCTGCTGGGATCAGCGTTTTCAGCATCGCATTACCCGCGAAACCGTGCAAATCGACAAACTCCATGCCACTATTAGAGGAGACCAACTGGGCTAGCTGTTCGTCACTAACGACGCCTGTTTTCAGCAGGGTCTCCAGCGTGGTCTCTTGGCCTTTACGTGAGGCTTTGACCTGTTGGAGGTTTTGGGGCGTGACATAACCTGCTTCAGTGAGCAGTTCGAGGAGGAACTCTTCGTTGGAATACATGCGGTCTTGGCGGGGGGACGCTAATTTTGGGAGGAATTAACAAGTTAGAGGATTTTATTGATCGATGTCAATTCTGACAGTTCATAAAGATAAAGTTTCTTTCATCTGCCCTTGCTCGTGACTCTGCACTACTTGCCGTTTTTGTTTTACCAGCCTATGTGAAAAGCATGACTTTTGA
>JAPLUM010000021.1:0-1160 GCA_026397605.1 Verrucomicrobiota bacterium
TGGCGGAAACAGTGGGAATGCACCGGTGATGCCGCGATCAAGAACCGCTTGTTGGACTATAACCAAGATGATTGCGAGGCTCTACACACCCTTGTTTCAACACTGCAAAAAATCATCGCGAATCCCGCGCCGCAATCAACAGACATTGGATACCCGGATGACCCCAACAAGCTCGAAACCGAACGAGGTAAGGCGCTTCATCATACCTTTGATGCGCTGCTCAAATCAGCGCACTCCGACTACAAGGCGGCAAAGGTCTCAATCCGTCGCGATGACACCGTCGGGCCGCAACCGAGACGAACAAAACGAGCCCTCTTCAAGCGCAAGTGGCCAAAGAACCAAGGCCGTCATGTGACTGTGCCCAGGAAACGGAAATGCCCAAATCATCCAGACGTGATCCTTGCTCCCACGCGACGAATCGCGACATACAGAATACTTGATTTGATATTCACAAAGGTGGGATTTCGGAAGGTTATGATTCATTACGCGGGAATTATAGCTCACTGTCCGCAGTGCACGTCACGCTTTCACCCACCAGCATTTAAGCGATTCAAACGCAGTTCCTTTGGGCGTGGTTGGCAGGTTTGGGCCATGTATCAGCGAATGGTTTTAAGAACTTCCTACCGCCTGATTTCGCAAGCCGCACTTGATCAGTTCGGCGAAGTCATGTCGCCACAGAACATTCAACGATTTGCGACTCAGTTATCGTCACAATACGCCCGCACCGAGGAAGAACTGTTTGTGGCGCTACTCCAGAGCCCAGCGCTCCATATTGACGAGACACAACTCAACATCGTTGGCGAAACTCAATATGTTTGGGTCTTCACCGACGGCTCGAATGTTGTCTTTCGCCTCACAGAGACTCGAGAAGCCGGTTTCTTGATTCCGCTGCTTGATGGCTACAAAGGCGTAATCGTCTCCGATTTCTACGCAGGTTATGATGGTCTGCCATGCGCACAGCAGAAATGCATCGTGCATCTAGTTCGCGATCTGAACGACGATTTGTGGAAGCATCCCTTCAACGCTGAATACGAGCGGTTCGCGGGAGCGGTGCGCGATCTACTAACCCCTATCTTCGATGATGTGACACGGTTTGGATTGAAAAAGCGAAACCTGCGAAAGCACCTCAATCGGGTGAATGCGTTCTACGACCAGACCAT
>JAPLUM010000021.1:1180-3274 GCA_026397605.1 Verrucomicrobiota bacterium
CCTTGGTCATCCGGCCTCACAAGAGATCATCGCCAAATACCACAAGCGATTCTTGCGCTACCGGGATTCTCTCTTTTGCTTTCTGTCATCTGATAACATTCCTTGGAATAACAACGCGGCGGAAAGAGCTATTCGCCACTTGGCTGTTCAACGCAAGATTTCGGGATCGTTCACAAGCAAGGGGGCCAAAGAATACCTTCGGATGCTCGGAATTTCGCAAACCTGCCGTTTCCAAAACAAATCCTTCCTTGAGTTTCTCAACTCCGGCGAACGCAGTTTTGCCAAGTTTCGAGGAAAAGGACGTACGCCAACTGAATGAGCAAACTTTGATAAGAACCACCTCCTTAGGCGCGGTAGTCGTCGGCGTGCTTCCAGGCGTATTCCATAGCGGCGTGGGTCTTGCCGACGCCGCGCATTCCGTGGATGGTGCGCTTGTCTTTGATGACGACGGGGCCCCTCGGCGGTGAGGTGCTGGCGAAGTTCGGCGAGGAACTCTTCGCGGCCTTTGAACAGGGGATCGAGGGAAGTGTAGGGGAGGCCGGTAGGTTTCGTCGCCATCAGCTTCTTGCCTTCCTCCGTTCCTCCTCCGTGAGCTTGAAGACATCCGCCAGCGCATTGGCAGCCTCATGCAGCGGACGCTCCACTCCATCTCCAAGCAATAGGAGCAGCGGGACGCGGAAATGGGTGACGGGTGGGATGGGCATGATGGTGAGTTACAAACTAAGCGGCTGCTATCAAACCATGCACCTTTGCCATTCGATCATTTAGAACAGCTACGGAGTTGGCACCCAGCGCCCATGTCTTGATGGTGGAGTGCAGCGCCAGTTTGAGCGCATCATCCAAATCGGGCAGCCATTCGTCCTTGTGCCCACTGATCACGACGACCAGCCGGAACCCGGCCTGCTTGAGGTCGAGATCACGAAATGATTGAGGAAGTTCATCCTCGGCCGCTGAGTGTCTGCCAAGAATCGCTGCCAAACCCAGACTCAAACCGTTGACCAGCTTGTCCCTGAGTTCACCAATGAACTCAGCGAACCTCTCCTTATCTGTAGCTTTCTGCGGTGAACTCGATTTTGCCTCTACAACCCATACTCGCCGCCCTTTGCCATTGTCCCGTATCAAGAGGAATTCCGCCATCATCACGCCCTCAATGATGGCCTTGTAGGAATCAGACTTCTCGACGTGGTAACAATAATCAGCCTCGAACGGGCCAAACGTAACCCCAGGTTCGGTGATGGTGATCATGCTCATTGCAGGGCGAGGTTCACTTGTTCTTCATAAAGGCGGATTGACTCTGAGATGATCGGATTGTCCGGCATCGCGTCCCTCAGGTCCGCTGCCGCCCAGCCATCGGCATTGGCATTGGCGGAGATCACTGGAATGGACATGCCTTTCTCCTGGGCAATGAGGAAGAGCTTCTTGACCACAAAATACGAGTGGCTTGCGATGAAGAACTGTAATCCCTGCTGTGCCAACAGGTAGACGATGTCGAGCATCTTCGAGATGGCACTTGGGTGTAGGGCCGACTCCAATTCGTCAATGAACACGACGGAATCGCTGCTCAGATAACGATTGCTCAATAATGTTTCGAGGATGGCTATCTTTTTCACACCCTCCGCAGTGACTCCCATGGGGAACCAATCGGCACCTTTGTTGAAGTTCCACCGGCCTTTCCCTGGTTCGTAATGCACTTTACCTGCGAGCAAGTCTTTAAGGGCGCTTCTGGATTGCAGAAACACTTCATATTGCCTGCCTTGAGAGCCCGCCTGTCTCAGTGCACGGGCCAAGTCATAATAAGTGTCATCGAACCCAAATACCTGATCATCCTCACGTGATTTCAAAATGGTGCTGTAGAGGGACAGAATCTCCTTGGCGGGCAGGAAAATAGAATTGCTCGTTCTCGGCAAAACATGGTTTTCAATACTGGTAACACTCTTTTCGGCTTCGCTACCAAAGCTGAAATGGAAGTCTCTACCTTGAAAAGTCATCTGAAAGCGCAGTGGATCAACCGCGCCTCTACTCACTAGCTTTCCAAGCTGGTCCTCCTGAAACGTCCACCAAAGCTTGTCGGAGAGAATCTCCGCAGCCGAGTCT
>JAPLUM010000728.1 GCA_026397605.1 Verrucomicrobiota bacterium
ATGGGGTCCGTATTCGTCCAATCGGACAACAACAGCACCTGCTCGCGATCCGCCTTCACCGGTTCACCATCACGTGGCAGCACCACGATGCTGCCGAAGACGCCATTCTGCTCCTGCAAGTGTGTGTGCGAGTGATACCAATACGTGCCGCTGTGTCGCAGATCGAAACCAAAGGTGTGCGTTGTGCCCGGCTCAATCGGTGGCGTGGTTACATGCGGCACGCCGTCTTGTTCATTGGGTAAAAGCAGCCCATGCCAGTGGGTCGAGGTTGATTCGTGCTTGAGCTGATTGTGGACGCGAATGCGCGCGAAATCTCCTTCGCGAAAGCGCAGTGTCGGCCCAGGAATGCCGCCATTGATTGTGAACCCGTGTACCGCTTTTCCAGCGGGGCTCACGGTTTGCTCAGCAATGTGGAGATCGTATTCGACCACACGCTGACCCGGCGCGGGTTTGGAAGACTTGCAGGCATCGCAGGCAAGCGCGGCGGCTGGCGCGAGCAGGGCTGCGCAGCTGGAAAGGAGAAATGTTTTCATGAGGACTCTGAATCGTTAGTGGTTCACGGTGGGAACTCGGCCTGGCAGCCTCCGGACCCGCTAGGGGCCGTGTTGCATAGGCATGGTACGTCTGTTTGAGACGCCGATTCAGGTCAGGAATGAACAGAACAGCACCGTGAGCCGAACGTGCGGCTTGGTGACTGTCTGCATCGCCAACTCAGGCCGCAGGGCGCGGCCCGCGTCTGCATGAGCGGAAACTGGAATCAAAGAATCGAGGGACTCTACCCACACGAGCGGCGGCATGATCTCACGCCCCTGAGCAGGCGGCAGACTTGCCGGTGCTGGCGCCGCTGGCCCACTCGAATCGGCCTCACAGGCACACTCACCCAGGCCAGCTTTCACCAGCGCCGCGCAGCAGCTCATCGGGCACTTTTTAGGTGCAGCCTCGCCGCCTACCCATGTCGCACCCACCGCCTGCGAGATCAGGAAGACGATGGCGAGGATGCGGCAGAGCACTTTCATGGAGTGATGATCTATACGGTTGATAAAAGAAGTGGTGATGGCGAAATATTCCAGCGAATCGAGAAATAAAAATATGGGGTTTAACCCTACTGTTTGTTGCGCAGCTACCGCCTCGACGCATCAAGGACCTCATCCAACTTATTCAGCAATTGCATCTATCCTTGATGCAATTGCTGGAGCCACTTTGGCCATGTACTCGGTAAGATAGCACCTCACTTTTTCTCAGCCGCAGGTTTGCATTCGCAGATCCACTCGGCTTTTTTGCACTCATCACAGATCGCGGTGTTGTATTCAAAGCGGGCGGTGATGGCTTTGGACTCTTCCGTGTCTTTATACTGAAGGATCATCCATTCACCGGTTTTGACTACTGGCAGGACGAAGCCCTTCGCATCCTTCTCAACGATGAGCTTAACGGGCTTCTCACGGTCGCCAGTGATCGCGGTGAGCGTCTGCCCAGCGATGGCGACTGGCTTCATGTCCTTGTCGAGCAGTGCGATGTGGAATTTATCACCCTGAACGGTGACTTCTCCATGCATGGTTTCGTTTTTGCTGAACTCGAGAATGCGACCTTTGTTGGGTCCGAGTTCGACACCTTCGTGAGCGAAACTGAGGGTGGTGATGAGGCAGAGGAGGATGAGTTTGGTTTTCATGGTTTGGTAGGATGGATTATAGTTGGGTTTATTCAGTTTGTTTGTTGGGTTGGGGGAAATTAATGCGATGCAGCGGCATCAAGGCGCAGGGCTTTCTCGGCGGCTTTTCGGCCAAAGAGGAAGAAGACAGCGGGCGTGACGACAAGATCGAGCAAGGTGGAGGAAACAAGACCTCCGACCATCACGACGGCGACGGGATGCAGGATCTCTTTGCCTGGCTGACCTGCGGCAAGCACCAGTGGCACGAGTGCGATGCCAGCGCTGAGTGCGGTCATCAAAACGGGCACGAGTCGCTCCAGCGTGCCGCGCTCGATCATGGCGCGGGTGAAGCCCTCGCCTTCATGCTTCATGAGGTGCAGGTAATGACTGAGCATCATGATGCTGTTACGCGCGGCGACACCGGCGACGGCGATGAACCCGACGAGCGTGGCGATGCTGATGTTATTGATGAGCACCCAGGTCAGCGCGAGGCCGCCCATGAGCGCGAGTGGGATATTGATGAGTACCTGCGCGGCCAGCGAGGCGCTGCGGAAGTAGCCAAAGAGCAACATGGCGATGATAATGAAGACGAGAATGGAATAAAGGCCGATGCGCTTCGCAGCCGCCTGCTGCGCTTTGAATTCTCCTTCGAAGCTGATGAAGTAACCCGTGGGCAGTTTCACTTTGGCGGTGACTTCATTTTGCAATCGAGTGACGAGCGCACCGAGGTCGCGCTCGCTAGTGTTCGCGCCTATGACGATGCGGCGTTGGGTGTTTTCGCGGTTGATGACATTCGGACCTTTGCTCTCCCGCACATCGGCGACGAGGCGCAAAGGCACACGCTGGCCGTTGCCGGTTTCGATGAGCAGTTCGCTGATTTTTTCCGGAGAATCGCGCCACTCAGGTGGTAGGCGCAGCAGCAGATCGATCGTGCGCTGGCCTTCGCGGAGTTCGGTGAGCACCTTGCCGCCGATCAGGCTGGAAAGCTGTTCATTAACCGCGCCAGGTTGCACGCCATAGGCAGTGGCACGTTCTCGGTTCACTTCGATCTTGATCTGTGGGATGGGCACCTGCGCTTCGAGGTTCACATCGGCCAAACCTGGGATGGTTTTGGCGATGTCGCGAATCTGCCCGCCTTTTTCGCGCAGCACATCGAGTTCGGGGCCGAAGATCTTCACGGCGATCTTCGCCGAGACGCCGCTGAGCATGTGGCTGAGTCGATGGCCGATGGGCTGGCCGACATTGAGGAAGGTGCCAGGGATGGTGCTGAGTTTTTCACGAATCTCCTGAAAGACCTCGGTGCGCGGGCGTCCGCCTTCTTTGAACTCGACGTCGAACTCGTTCACGCTCACCGGCATGACGTGGTCGTCTTTTTCGGCACGCCCGGCTCTGCGGCCCACGCTTTTAACTTCGTCGATGGTTTGCAGCAAACGCACGCCGACATCGCCCACGTCGTTGGATTGCGCCAGCGAGGTGCCTGGAGCGCTGGCGAGTGAGATGGTGGCGCTGCCTTCATTGAAGGTAGGCAGGAATTCTTTGCCCATCATCGGATATAGCATGAACGCAGCGATGAGCATCATGCCAGTAATGGCGAGCACGAGAAACGGCTGTGCAAAGGCGAGGCGCAGGAAGGTCTGGCGAACAGTCCATTTCAGGCCGCGAACCAAAAAACCGTCTTGGTGTTCATGTCCTGCCTTGGGATTCAACAGCAGCGAGCACAGCACCGGAATGACCGTGAGTGACACGACGAACGAGGCCGCCATGCTGGTGATGGTGGCGATGGCGATGGGGCGGAACAAGCACCCTTCGATGCCTTCCAACGCGAGCAACGGCACGAAGACGAGAATGACGAGAATCGTGGCGTAGAGGATGGAATTCCGCACTTCAGCCGAAGCACTGGCGATGACTTCGAGCTTGGGCTTCGGTGTATCCAGAGAGGCGTTCTCTCGCAGTCGGCGATAGACGTTTTCCACATCGACGATGGCATCATCCACGACCATACCGATGGCGACAGCGAGTCCGCCGAGGGTCATGGAGTTCACGGTGACGCCGAACCATTTGAAGACGAGGATCGTGATGGCGAACGACAGCGGCATCGCGGTGAGCGTGATCGCGGTGGTGCGGAAGTTCAGCAGAAAGAGGAACAAAACGATGGTCACCATGATCGCGCCGTCACGGATGGCTTCTTTGAGGTTGTGAATGGCATGACCGATGAAGTCGCCCTGACGGAACATGATCTCGATCTCTACGCCGGGAGGCAGGGAGGGCTTGAGTTCATCCAGCGCCGTTTCGATCTGTGAAGTGAGCTTCAGCGTGTCAAAGCCGGGTGCTTTATCGACGCTGAGGATGACCCCACGCGTGCCGTTCACGCTGGCATCTCCACGCATCGGCTGGATGCCGTTTTCCAGCCGTGCGACATCGCTGACAAGGATAGGCCGGTCGCCGACGGTCTTGATGACGGTGCGGCCGATGTCGGCGAAGTTCGTCGTCATGCCGAGATTACGCACCATGATCTCCTGCGTGCCGGTGGTGAGGTAGCCGCTGGTGGAGTTGTTCGCCGCGAGTGCGACGGCTTTTTCAAGCTCCTCGAAAGACACGCCATGCGCCACGAGCTTTTGTGGGTCTGGTAGCACATGCACCTGCTTCACCCCACCGCCAATGGTCAGCACTTCGGCCACACCGCCGATGCTTTGCAGACGACGGCGGATTGTCCAATCAGCCAGCGTGCGCAGGTCCATCGGTGCGATCTTGCCATCCACGCTGCGCACGCCGACCAGGAGGATTTCGCCCATGAGCGATGACACTGGCGTCATGCCAGGCTGAATGCCCTCGGGCAGATTGCCAGCCGCAGCCTGCAAGCGCTCCTGCACCATTTGTCGTGCTCGATAAATCTCCGTCCCCCAATTAAACTCGGTGAACACGAGCGACAGGCCGACATCGGAGTTCGAGCGCAGGCGATCCAGTCCGGCGATGCCTTGCAGCGTCGCCTCAATGGGCTGCGTGACGAGCACTTCGACTTCTTCAGGAGCGAGGCCGGGGCATTCGGTGAGAATGGTCACGGTGGGCTTCGTCATGTCCGGCAGCACCTCCACAGGGAGTTGTTGCAGCACCTGCCAGCCGGTGAAAACCAGCAGCATGCACGCCGCCAGCACCATAGGGCGGCTGCGCAGCGAAAAACGGATGAGTGAGTTCAGCATGGTCTCAGGCAGTGTGGCGGTTGCGGAACGAGAAACTGATGATTAGCAGGATGAGCAGCAGCGCACTCGTGCCTGCGAAAAAGATCGTGAGTGGGTTAAAATCACTGCTGCCGCCGTGCTCATGACCGTGATCGTGGTCGCCATCGTTTTTCTTGGCAGCTTCTTCTTTGCTCATCTCGGTGCCGTCTTCGTTATGCGGATGTCCGTGCGCGGCATCCATTGCTTCTTTGAGCGAGACGCTGCCTTTGCCGGCAAAGCCGAGCATGTAGGCACCGCGGATGACGACTTCATCACCGGGAAGCAGGCCGCTCATGATTTCCACACGGCTGTCGTTCATCTCGCCGGTCTTCACCTCGGTTTTCACAAAGGCATTCTTCAGGCCGTAGTCTGCAACATAGACAAAACGCCCACCGGCATCGCCTTGAATCGATTCACGCGGGATCGACATCACATTTTCCCGCTTGCTCGTAGCGATGCTAAACTCCGCACGCATCCCTGGGCGCAGTAGCTTGTCAGGATTCGCTACATGAAAAGCCGCCTCAATGGTGCCGCTGTTTTCATCCGCTGTGGCAGCGATGTGAGCGAGCGTGGCCTCGAAAACCTTGTCCGGCAGCGCACTGACACGGATGTTAGCTTTTAAACCCACCTTCAATTGACCCACGAGATGTTGTGGCACGCTGGCGGTGGCCTCGACGGTGCTGATGTCGATGATTTCGATCAATTCCTGATCCGGCGAGATGGGTTGACCCTGCGCGATGTTCACTTTGGAAACCATGCCGCTGATTGGCGCGGTGAGTTTGATCACCGGCGGTGGATCGCCTGGCTGACGGCTTTCCACCCACGCGACCTCGGCATCAACATCGACCTCTTGATGTGGAATGACTAGCACGGAGAAAGCACGACCTGGAATGCGGCTGCTAACAATGGCTTTTTTGCCCGGTAGCACCTCGATGTGACCGAGCGCAAAGATGGTTTTTTCAAACACCGTCTCCTCCGCCTCGACCAACTGGATGCCCAGATTTTTAACGCGGGTCTCGTCGAGGATGATGAGGTTGTCTTTAGCTTTCGGTTCAGCGGCGTGGAGAGCTGAAGCGATGAGAAGCGGAATGAAAATAGATTTCATGGGAGATTAGAGATTGATATTGGCCGCTTTCAGCAGGCGCATGGTGATGACATAGAGGACCACAGTGAGGATGATGCCGACGATAAGAGCAGGCCAGAAGCCACCCAGTTTCTTGATGAGCCAAGGCATCAATACAAACATCGGTAAGGTCGGCAAAACGAACCAAAAGGTGCCAAAGGCGTGTCGCCCGATGAGCGCGGAATCCTTGGTCTCCAAATACAGCCAGATGAAGGCTAGGAGTGATGTCAGTGGTAGCGAGTGAATGAGGCTGCCAGTGGTGTTGTTGCGTTTGGCGATCTCTGTGACCATAACGATCACACCAGCGCTGAGGAAGAGTTTAATGAGGTAGTAGGACATGATGTGTTAAGGTTGGCCTATGGCTGATTCATAACGGATCTTCGCGAGGTGAAAGTCCCGTATCGCATCCAGTGCGGCTGCCTCAAGTTGCAGTCGTTGCTCCCGCGCACGGAGCACCGTGAGAAGATCGCTTTGACCGGATTCATAAGCTTTCTCCAGCTTGCTGGTTTGCTCGATAACGAGTGGCAGCAGCTTGTCGCGTGTGTCGGTGGCAAGTGCAGCGTTCGCCTCCATCTCGCGGCGTGCGGTATCGGCTTCACCTGTGATTTGCACCGCCAGAGCTTCCGATTCAAGCCTAGCACGTTCAGCACTGGCTGCCTTCTCTGCGATCTCACCCTGATTGCGATTCCAAAACGGTAATGGGATGGAGAAACGGAATCCGACAAAGCCTGTGCGTTCGGTATGGACTGGGGTTGTGTCTTGCTGCTCGCGAGAGGCAAAAAAGCCTGCGCTGACATCTGGCATGCGTTTGGCTTTCGCCAGTTCAGCTTCGGTTTGAGTGGCTTCGATCTTGGTTTGTGAAAGTTGGTAATCGGCCCGCTTCTGCCAGGCTTGCGAAGGTGGTAGGGCTAAAGAGGGGAGTTGTCCGCTAAGCACCAGCGTGTCTTGAGGTTTCAGGCCGAGCATGGGTTTGAGCTCACCACGCAGACTGACGGCTTCGATCTCGAGACGGCGTGCTTCTAGCAACAGACGTTGACCATCGACCTGAGCCTGCGAGGCATCCAGTGGTGATAGTTCGCCAGCCTTGGCACGGTCTTTCGTAAAGTCAGATAACTTTTGAGCCAAGGCCATCTGCTGCTGACGTAGAGCACGTTGTTGATCCAGTGCCAGCAGCCTCACGGCAAGGCTGCGCGCGACTGCGATGTAGCGGCGCTCGACATCACGCACTTCGTGCTCAGCAGCCGTCACGAGTTGACTGGTGAGTTGTTTTTCCAGACTCAGGCGTTTGGTCAGCGGAAAGGATTGATCAATACCAAACACGGTCGTCCGTGGACTGACGCGGCTTTCATTTTGAAAGCTGGTATCCAGGGTCGGATTGCTGAGCCGGCCAGCACCGAGTTGACGGCCGCGAGCCTCGTCTATGCTAAGACGGGCTGCTTTCAGTGCGGGATGGTGAGCGCGCACGCGTGGGGCAATGTCCGACAATGAAAGCGTGACGGCGGACGCCGCCAGTGGAGAAAAGAGAAGAATGCAAAAAACACGAACCATAAGACAAAAGCTAAAGAGTTAGAGGCACGAAAATCATGCCTGTGGTGGAAACGAGACATCACCTGCCATCGTCATGGATGGCGGTGTCGGATACCCCTTAAACTCTCAATGCAATGGTGCGTGTCAGCACCTGCGGCCATCGTCGTCTCAAAGTTGTATCCCACCCATAAGACAAGGTGGCGACTGGCATCTGAAGCCCGATGATTGGACGATAACTGACCGCCGTCATCTCTGTGACGAGCAAGGGACTGGTGATGACTTGTGAGAATGATAGCGGCTGTGAATCCAGGCTTTCCTTGAGCAAGGCATGCTCGTGAGTGCTTTCATTCTCATGATCTTCATGAGTGTGCAGCGGCTCATCATCGTGGTGGCAGCCAAAGCCTTCCAAGCTATGACAGTGATCAAACTGCGTGATCTCCTGCGTGCCCGAGCAACTGCAAAGATAACCGCGTGTCAGACCAAAGACTTGAGCCCAGCCAAGCGCAAGCATCGCTAAAGCGATGAAACATGGGTGGGCTCGGCGTGACATGGGGTAACGATGCTAAGCTTCCAGAGTTTCGTCAATAGCTATTCCTTACTTTGTCGGAGCAGCTCTTGGTGCTGATTGCGGTGCAGGCGCTGGAGGCGTTTTCACTGGCAGCGCTGGCAGCCAGGCGTCTGGGGCACCGGCTTTTGTCAGCACTTCACGGATCTGCACTGCTTTACCATTTTGACGTTTGCTCTCCTGTGCTGCCTCCATGAAGGCGTAGATCTCCAGCGTCTGCTTAGCCGTTAGCGGCGGCTGCTTGGTTTGGAAAAACTTAACGATCTCACGAAGCAGTGGTGTGTAATCGCCCTGGCTTTTTTGTTCGGTGATAAGCTCTTGGCCAAAGCGGATGATTTTATAACTCGTGGAGCCCATCGGCAGCGTGTGCAGAGCGTGCACGGTGCCTAGCCGCCCACCTTCCCAGGTGCCCGTGCAGACGGAGGTGTCAGGTGTGGAGGTACGCTCGACGCTTAGGCATCCGGGGCCCATGACGGTGAACAGTGCCTCGACTGAATGTACGCCATAAAAGAAAAGATCTGGGTGAAAGGGTAGCTCTGGAGATGGCCCATAGACCAGGGCCGAACGCGCTGGAAGTGGATCTGCCGTGGCGACCTCGATCACCCCAGGCCACCAGCGAGTGGCGCTGGCACTGAAGAAGGGCACCTTGGCTTTCTCAGCCAGTTGATAGATCTCCACGGCGTCTTTCAGACTCGCCGCTACGGGTTTATCGAGGAAGAAGGGCTTTCCACTGGCGATGACACTTGCCGCCTGATCGAGATGAGGGCGACCATCCACGCTCAGAATCATCACAGCATCCACAGCCGCACAGACTTCCTGAATCGTTGGCATGATCTTCACACCATATTTATCACGGAGTGTGGTGGTGAATCCTTCCAATCGTGTAGCACTCTCCGGCAGATCAGGACTGCCACCAGCAAAGGCCGCGATGACACGCGCTCCAGGGATATGGTTCGGATTGGCCGGATCATTCAGCCGCAGGGTGAATTGCTCCGAGTGTGAGGAATCCAAGCCCACGATGCCGATACGAAGATTGTCTGCCATGAGATGAAACGGGGACACGGAAGCCGCCACCATCATGATGAGGGCGGCAGATGAACTAAAAGAAATGGACATCCCTTTCCGCATCGCAAGATCAGTTCAGCAGCTTCAGTTCGGGGGCCAGGAATTTACCATCCTTGCGGATCAACTGGTCATCAAACCAGATCTCTCCACCGCCATAGTCGGAACGTTGAATATTCACGAGATCCCAGTGGACCTGACTGCGATTGCCATTGTCCGCCACACCCTCATAAGCCTGACCCGGTGTGAAGTGGAAGCTGCCAGCGATCTTCTCATCAAAGAGAATGTCGCGCATAGGCTCTTTGATCTCAGTATTGAAGCCGATGGCAAATTCGCCGATGTAACGGGCACCTTCATCACTGTCGAAGATCTTGTTGATGGCAGCGGTGTTGTTTGCCGTGGCATGGATGATTTTACCTTTGGAAAATTCCAACTTCACGCTGTCAAAGGCGATGCCCTGGTAAATCGTCGGTGCATTGTAACTGATCACACCCTCGACACTTTCCTTCACAGGCGCGCTGAAGACTTCGCCATCGGGAATGTTATGTTTACCGCCGCAGACGATGGATTTAAGGCCCTTCAAGCTGAAGCGCAGATCGGTTCCTGGGCCTTTGATGTGGACGTTCTTAGCCTTATCCATCAGCTTTTTCAGATGATTCATCGCAGGGATGAGTGCCGCATAGTCGAGCAGACAGACTTTAAAATAAAAATCCTCAAACGCTTGCGTACTCATGCCTGCCTGCTGGGCCATGGCTGAGGTGGGCCAGCGCAGCACACACCAGCGAGTTTCATTCACGCGCTGATTTTGCAGCGGACGCAGCTTGGCCATGATCATCTTCATCTGCTCCGCAGGCACGTCACTGTTTTCGGTGATGTTATTGCTGCCGCGAATGGCGATGTAGCAGTCCATCTTTTTCATCATTTCCAGCTGCTGCTGACCGATCAATTCATACTGCACCTCTTGACCATGGATCATCATCTCCCGAGTCACCGTGGTATCGTGTAAATGCACGACTGGATGAGCCTTCACTGCCGCCACAGCACGGATCATTGCCTGAGCGACACTGGCAGGCACATCAAAACAGTCGATCCAGACGAAATCCCCCTTTTTAACTTGGGTAGAATAACGGACGAGCTGACGGGCGAGTTGGTCGATACGGGGGTCGTGCATATTAGCTTATAAACGAGCCTGCCCGCATGCAGCAAACATGTTTTTTGACTAGCCCCGTTTTAATCCTGCCACCAGCTTCTCGCCAGCCGCCCGCAGAGTTTCCTCTTTCTTGGCAAAATGGAAGCGGATGTAGCGGTGCTCTGGCTCGCGGAAGAAGCTGCTACCAGGAACCCCCGTGATGCCGACCTCACGAGTCATCCACTCCGCAGCTTCTGTATCCGTTTTGAAACCAAGACTGGAAATGTCTAGCAGGGTGTAATAGGCGCCCTGGGGCTCAGTAAAGGCCAGGCCAGTCTCACGCAGGTAGCCAAGAAACACATCCCGCTTGGTATCATACTCACGCTGAAGCTCCGTGTAATAGCTATCTGGGAACTCCAGCGCCGTGACGGCAGCCTCCTGTAGCGGAGCCGCAGCACCAACCGTCAGAAAATCATGCACCTTGCGTGCCCGGGCGATCAGATGCTCTGGGGCGATGACATGCCCCAACCGCCATCCTGTGATGGAATAGGTCTTTGAAAGAGAACCACAGCTCAGGGTGCGCTCCCACATGCCCGGCAACGTGGCAAAGTAAGTGTGCTCATGCGGTGCATAAACAATGTGCTCATAAACTTCGTCCATCAGCACAAAAGCATCATACTCCTCCGCAAGCCCAGCGATGTAGAGCAACTCCTCACGAGTGAAGACCTTACCGCTCGGATTGGCCGGATTGCAGATCACGATGGCCTTAGCCCCGGCGGCAAAAGCGCGGCGCAGCTCCTCCCGATCAAAAGTGAAGTCAGGCGCATGCAGCGGGACATGCACAGGAATGGCACCCGTCAGGATGGCATCAGCAGCGTAATTTTCATAAAAGGGGGAAAAGACAATCACCTTGTCCCCAGGATCACAGGCAGTCATCATGGACACCATCATCGCTTCTGTGCTGCCACAGGTGACGACGAGATGCCGATCTGGATCGATCTCCAGCCCTGTGAAACGCTGGTGCTTCTTGGCCAAAGCCTGGCGAAAACGCGGTGCGCCCCAAGTCACCGCATACTGATGGAAAGGACCACGAATCGCCACAGCTAGGGCGTCAATCAGCTCCACGGGCGGATCAAAGTCGGGGAACCCCTGCGCAAGATTGATCGACCCATGACGATTGGAGAGACGCGTCATCTCGCGGATGACAGATTCAGTGAAGACTTCGAGTCGGCGGGCTGGTTGTGGCATGGTGAGGCTCTTTTTATAACAGGATCTTTAGGAATGCAGGATTGAAGTTTGGACTTTTTTCATTGGCTGGCCGAAAAGGTCTAGTCCATGCCGCGCCCACCCCTCTCAGCCATTCTTAGCGCCGTCTTTGCGTTCGGACTCTGGGGTTTACTGCCGATTTACTGGAAGCAACTCGGCCATCTCGGCTCGGACGTCGCCGTGGCACAGAGGGTAATTTGGACCCTGCTCGCAGCCACCCTGCTCCTGTTCTGGAAGGGTGAAACCCGCCTGTGGTGGCAGACCATGCGCCAGCCAGGAGTCCTGCGCACCCAGGCGCTCTCCGCAGCACTGCTCGGTGTGAATTGGGGCCTCTTTGTCTGGGGGACTCAACATGGGCGCATCCTGGAATGCAGTCTTGGTTACTTTTTGAATCCGCTGCTGAATGTCCTCATCGGCTGCCTGCTTTTAGGCGAGAAACTCAACCGCACGCAGATTGTCAGCATCACGCTGGCAGGCCTGGGGGTTGGCATTCAAATGATCGCCGTGGGTCGTCCGCCATGGATCGCTTTGCTCTTGGCTTTTACCTTCGGTTTTTACGGCCTCGTTCGCCGTCGATCATCCCTAGGGCCATTGGCTGGACTCGCCACGGAGTCCATTATTGCCCTGCCAATCTCCTTGTTCTTCCTTGGTTTGTGGACGTTTCAGGACCAGCCCATTTTTGGCAGCGGTTCCGTGCGGGACGTGTCTCTGATTCTCGGCCTTGGCATCATCACCGCCGCCCCGCTACTAGGCTTTGCCAATGCCGCACGGAAACTGCCCTTCAGTCTGCTCGGCTTTTTACAATTCCTCGCTCCCACTGGCCAATTCATCATCGGTTACTTTGTGTATGATGAACCCCTGTCCTCTTGGTCTCTTGTGGCTTTTGCCTTCATCTGGACCGCCATTGCGCTGTTTTGTGTGAACTTGGTTCGATCTAGAGCCTGAGCGCAAAATGGCAGATGTTCCGTAAACATCGCACCTCACATTGATGAGTAAGTCAAGATTTCTCCCAGCGCCGGGGGATCATTGCTTTTTCCTGGACCACCACTTATCAGAAAAATACATCACACAGTAAATTGGTGTAAAAGTCGGTGCATTCCTGATGCTGGGTTGAACTCCTTTTCTACACTGTCCCGATGCTCACGATCCAAGCGAGCCCAGCGAGTGATGCTGGGGTTTGATTCGGTGTCGAACCCATTTGGAATCAGAATGCCGATCAAATTCGAAATCAGGTAACGGTCAT
>JAPLUM010000123.1 GCA_026397605.1 Verrucomicrobiota bacterium
CCCGCCCCTCTATTGACTGAAAATGAGTAGCTTATGAGCTAAATAGGGGGACCCCTAGGGGAGGGGGTACCCTACCCCAAAGGGTGGCTGTGGGCACCCCAAAGGGTGGTCATCGCCACCCAGAGAGGTGGGGGTACCCTACCCCTGAGGGTGGTCATCGGTACCCGAAAGGGTGGCCGCGGGTACCCCAGAAGGTGGGTGTACCCTACCCCAAAAGGTGGGTGCGGACACCCCTGAGGGTGGTCATCGGTACCCCTGAGGGTGGTCGTGGGTACCCCGAGAGGTGTCCGTGGGTACCCCTGAGGCTCCGATCAGCCACCCTTTAGGCTGCGACTAGCCACCCCTGAGGCTCCGATCAACCACCCCTGAGGCTCCGATCAACCACCCCTGAGGCTCCGGTTTTGAACGCCATGTAACGGTTTCCGAAACCACCGCAAACAAATGTCAACCATTGCAAACCACTGCAAACTTCTTCCGCCACTGCCATGTCCTTTGATCCATCGCTTCCCATCTCTGGCACGCGCCTGCAATCCGCCGTCATGCGTGCCCAATTCAACGGCCTCAAAGACCTGATTGATGCCGTGCCCTCAATCAGTGCTGCGCTCGTGGATACGACCAGTACGCTACCGCCAGGCAGTCCGGCCAATGCGAGCGTGAGCGTGATCGGCAACACGCTGCACTTCATCTTTGAAATCCCCCAAGGGCAGGAGGGGCAGGCCGGCCCTGTGGGTCCGCCCTTTGCGCAAGCCGTGGTGGACAGCGTGACGACGCTGAATCCTGGGGAATCAGCCACGGTGGGCGTGAGCTTTGATGGCAGCAACGTGCGCTTTCAGTTCGCCATCCCGCGTGGGAATGATGGCAGCCAGGGGCCGCCAGGAAACAACGGCAGCGATGGCGGCGCAGGACCGCAAGGCCCACCCTTTTCCCAAGCGGTGGTGGATGGCGTGAGCACACTCGATCCTGGTCAATCCGCATGGGTGCAGACCAGCTTTGACGGCAGCAACGTGCGCTTCACCTTCGGCATCCCACGCGGCAGCGATGGCAACGACGGTGCCCCCGGCGCTCCTGGTGAGATCAGCCAATCTCAGCTTGACAGCGCCATCTTGAACTCGCTCAATGGCACCAGCAATAACACGAACGGCCTTAGCACGCTAGACACTGACTTTGCCGATCCTGATCTGGAAGCCCTGCGACAAAAGATGAACGAACTGATCCTGAATGGGCGACGTTAGATATGGGCTAAGCTGGGTTATGATTTCAGGGGTTTCGGACTATCTTCAAACCATCATTCATCAAATTACACGCTGGATATGCTCAATAAAATCGTCGGTCAAACTCATACTCCCTTCGGGACGTTCTCCCGATACGTTTTTCTCGCTTTCTATCTAATAGCGGGTGCTGTTGCGTTCTGGATAGAACTTCTCGATCCTGGGCATGATTTGTTCTCCGTCCTTCGTGGGATTAGTCTCTACATTATGCTGGTTTTGGCACACCTAGCGCAACACTTTACCTTTGGTCCACGACTCCAGGCCATTGTTAGAGTGGCAGCCATCCTTTCCTTTGTCGCTTGTTTTGCAGTTCTTGTTGATAAGTGCAGGAACCTTAGAGCAGCCCAGACCAGTCAACCAGTTCAACGATGAACCAGGTGGCCCAAGATTAAAGGGTACACCACTGCGAGACACGAGCCCATGAATGACTAAATCCCAAGGCCTAAATACAGTGCCATGTTTGTCATTAGAACTTCGACATTCTTTCGTCATTGGGTGTTTCGTCATTCGTCATTTCCGCTGGGCGCTGAGACTTTTTTTGCGCTGGCGGCTCTACTGCTTCATTCCAGACTTGGCCATGAGCCAGTCTCCGCCACGGCCCTCCTCAGCATCAATGATGAAGTCTTCGATCTCGGCGGTCTTGATGTCGGGATGCTTGGCGGCGAGTTGGCGATAGATGACGGCAAACTGTTTCGCCCCGGCATTCATGCAGGTAGCGGCGTCTCCCTCATTGAAGGCGGCTTTGGCGGAACCGAGCATGAAGGCGGCAAGCAAGTGGTCTTCCGTCCCTGGAGCCAGCTTTTTGCAATGCTCCAGCCAGTCGCTCACGGGATACTCTGGGATGCTGATGGGATAAAAGGGGGTGTTTTTCAAATAAGCCAAAACAGCGCCACGGGCCTGAATGCTGTCCTCAGTGAAAGGAGCCTGCATGTAGAGATCGATCATGCGGGAGATGTCTGCGCGCAGCCAGGGGTCTTTGATCACCTGAATGACCATGCTGCCAAAGTTCTTCAGGCCTTCAAGCCCGCCATCACCAGTGCTAGCAGGCCGCATCTGGCGGATGGTGAGGATGTGGTCCTCTAACAAAGTCACGGCCACCCACTGCTTGATCAAAGCCTCAGCGACGCCTTCACTGCTTTTACCAATGCGCACCGCGTCGATGGTGCGGATGGCTAGAGGCAGATCTTCTTTCATCCAGAGATCGATCCCACTGGCAGCGACTTTACTGATTTCGAGATTTTTATACTTCCCCATCTTGGCCATGCCCTGCATGTCTGCGACTACGCCATCGAGCTCTTGGAGGATTAGACGCTGTTTTTCCTCCATCACCCTCACGGGCGCCTTCACGGGGAAAAAGAAGATGTCCGCACGGGCCTGCTCCTCTAAATTTTCGTAACGGATAAAACAGCCGCCGGCAGTGTATGTAAACTCACCCGCCAGCCGATAACCGCCAAGCTGCTGAGGGAAGGACAGGCTCGTGCCCGGGTGCTTCCAGGGGCGGCCATCTTTGGACGGGGCTTTCCATGCGCCGCCTGGCTCGGCAGCAAAGGCGGAGAGTGCCAAGACGGTCAAAAGGATGGGAAAAACGCTTTTCATGGGAAGTCTGAGACAATCATTGGCGCTTTCTGCTCAGTCGAGCAAGTCCGACAAAATCTCGCACCTCGCTAGAATTCGTTCCTTTCCATGGTTGCATCCTTATAGAAAGGCGCTTCTTTCGTGTTCCCCCACACCAAAACATGAGTGCCACGCTGCCGTTTCGCGCGAACCAAGACCTTCTCGACTCCAAGTACACTGACTGGAAAAAAGAGCCATCCTCCGTTGAGCCCACTTGGGCTTCTTTCTTTGAGGGCTTCGAGCTCGGCATGGCGGAACTGGCCAAGCGCGGCAGCAAGACGACGACAGCCGCTGCCAGTACTGGCACACTGTCTGAGGCCACTCTGAACTTCCGCATGAGAGTGACCAATGCGCTGCTGACCTTCCGCAGCCTGGGCCACACCGCAGCGCATTTAAATCCCCTCAGCCCGACTGCTCCAGACGCAGCACCGCTGTCTTTAGAAGGACTCGGCTTTACAGAAGTGGATCTGGACAGTGAAGTACAGACGCAGATGTTCCGCAATGGCCAGGCCATGAAGCTGCGCGAGATGCTCAGTGAACTGCGTGCCGTGTATTGCGACAAGACGGGCTTTGAGTTCATGCACATCCAGACACCTGAAGTGCGGAACTGGGTGCTCGAGCGCGTGGAGAACCGACTTTCCCAACCGAAGCCGACCGCCGAGAATCAGGTGGATGCACTGCGCTGGCTGCTGGAGGCAGAGACCTTCGAGCGCTTCCTGCACCGCCGTTTTGTCGGTCAAAAACGCTTCTCCGTGGAGGGTGGCGAGTCATTGCTCGTGGCACTGGAAACCATCCTCGAAAGCCACGCAGCCACAGGTGGCAAAGAAATCATCATGGGCATGGCGCACCGAGGTCGCCTCAGTGTGCTGGCCAATTTCCTGCGCAAGCCACTGGAAACACTCTTCTATGAATTCAGCGAAAACTATGTGCCAAACATGGTCGCAGGTGATGGAGACGTGAAGTATCACCTCGGCTTTGAAACCGTCCGCGAGACTCGCAGCGGAAACAACGTTGCCGTCATGCTGGCCCCTAATCCGAGCCACCTGGAAGCTGTTGATCCCGTTGTCGAAGGCATGACGCGTGCCCGTCAGCGCTTCCTCGGTGACAGCACTGAGCGCAAAAAAGTCATCCCCATCCTGCTTCATGGCGACGCCGCTTTTGCCGGTCAGGGCATGGTGGCGGAGGTGCTCAATCTCTCCCAGCTCCCTGGATACCGCACTGGCGGCACCATCCACATCGTGGTGAATAACCAGATCGGCTTCACCACCTCCCCTGCGGATGCTCGTTCCAGCAACTATTGCACAGACGTGGCGAAGATGATCGACGCGCCCGTCATCCATGTGAATGGTGATTGCCCGCTAGAGGTAGCAGCCGCCGCCAGCCTCGCGTTGGACTTCCGCCAGAAATTCGCACGTGACGTCGTCTTGGACATCGTTTGCTACCGCCGCTACGGCCACAACGAGACGGACGAGCCCGCCTTTACGCAGCCGAACATGGCCCGCACCATCGCCGCGCGCGCCTCCACCGCCACGCTATTCCGCCTTGAACTGGCACAAAACGGCGTGCTGGATGAAGTCGGCGCTGCAGCCCTGCAAAAAGAACTCGAAGACGAACTCGAAGACGGAGTCAAAGCCCTAGCTGAGCGCTCTGAGAAATCAGGTGGTAATCCTTTTGAAGGCTCCACCGCAGAGCCACAGGCTGCTTATGATTATGTGCCAGTGCCGACCGGCGTCGAGCTGACCAAGCTGCAAACCATTGGCCGCAAGCTGCTGGAATCCCCTGAAGGCTTCCGCCTGCACCCGACAATCGCTAAGCGCTTCCTGGCCGCACGCGCCAAGGCTATCGAAGCAGGTGAAGGCATCGACTGGGCCTATGCCGAGTCACTCGCCTTTGGCACCCTTCTGACTGAGAATCATGGCGTTCGCCTCTCTGGTCAGGATGTCCGCCGTGGCACCTTCAGCCAGCGCCACTCCGTGTTTTACGATACGGAAACCCGCGAGCGCCATATCCCACTCAATAACCTCGCCACGGAGCAGGGTAACTTCTGTGTTTATAACAGCCTGCTCTCTGAGGTCGCCGTGCTCGGCTTTGATTACGGTTACTCGCTGCTAGCCAGTAACATGCTCATCTGCTGGGAAGCCCAATTTGGCGACTTCGTCAATGGAGCGCAGGTCATCCTGGATCAGTTCATCGCCTCTGCCGAAAGCAAATGGCAGCGCCCCAGCCATGTCACACTGCTACTGCCGCACGGATTCGAAGG
>JAPLUM010000308.1 GCA_026397605.1 Verrucomicrobiota bacterium
CGCTGATTGCATCGGGGTGGCGGCCAGTAGAGGCCCAGCCGCAACTTTCACTGCCTGCCGGGTCACGGCAGACGGTAACTCTAGGCTATGCAGCTACAGGTGCACACGGCTCTGCCATGCAGGAGCCTGAAATCAGGCTTCCGCTGCTGGCCATCTCAGGTAAAGAGGCACAAGTCATGGTGCTGAGAGCCAGCATCAGACCGCTATCCATCGTCTGGGGACTGGAGACGCTTTTCAATCAGGAAAAACAATTCCATCCCACCTGCCAGATCCTCAACACAAGCAAAAGCAATCAACGCGGCACCTGGGAGGCGACCTTCATGGAGAAAAAACTCGAAGGACGCTACGATCTAAAAGCTGGGGCGACACTGCCACTAGATCTTGGATTTGACCTGACAGAGGACATGCCACCTGTATCAACTTCGGATTTGAAGCTCTCGCTGAAGGACGAGGGATTCCAAATTTCACAGATCTGCGCGGTGACGCTGACTCGGAATCTCGGGCTCAAGCAGACAGTGCCCCTCAGCGCAAGTCAACAACCTCCCGGAACCGCTTCTTTGAGGGTGGATGCAGACGCTAAGACAGTCACCTTGGTCACAACCTTGCAGGGTTCGGGAATGCTTCTAGAGACCGCCAGCCAAGACGCAGCAGCCTGGCAATTAGAGGTCTGTTTGGACGCTCGCAGTTACGGCAAAAGACTCGAAGCCGGCAGCACAGCCCCGATCGTAGCCACCGGCAGTGCACGCGCAGGCAAGGGCCATATCCAGCCTGTCTCACCTTGGGCTTTTGGCACAGGGTATGCAGCCAGCTTTGATTCTGCGCAGTTCCAGGCTGTTCTGAGCTCACAGGGATCCGAGAATCATGAAATCAGACTTACCCTGCCACGCAGCTACCTTTATCTGCATGAATGGGCCCTGGACAATGGCAATAGCCAGCTTGGTCTCAGTGTGAACCTGACCGTCAACACCGCCAATGGTTACCGCACCTGGACACTGAATCCGACGACAAAACCCTTGGGTGATGTCGGTTCACTGGCTGTGCTAGAGCTGACCGAGAAACCGACTCCACGAGTGACCGTGGATGTTCACGAAAAGTGAGGCTTCAGGGACTCGGACAGAATAAATCAGCCAAAACTGCGCCGGTATTTGAGCCTCTGGCAAGGCGCAACGATGGAGCATATCTCAATGATCTGTGACTGAGGCGCAACGAAGCCAGAGGTTCAAAGACCAAGTAAATTTGGCTAATTTATTCTGTCCGAGTTCCTCAGATCACTCCACGTCGCCAAAGCCAGCATTCACCAGCTCTTCGAGGGCAGCCATAGCGTCTTCTGCATCGACTCCGTCGGTGATGAGCTTGATCGTCTCACCTTTACCAGCGGCCAGCATCATGAGACCCATGATGCTTTTGCCATTCACCGGTTCATCATCCTTTTCCACCCAGATGTCACACTTGAACTGGCTGGCGCGTTTGACGAACTGGGCAGCCGGACGCGCGTGCATGCCCATCTTGTTGCGGATCGTGAGGTCTTTATTGAGCGTCATTGGAATGGTGGCTATTGGCTAAGTTAACCTAATTGATCGTCTGCCATCTTTTTCAACAACCTTTGATCAAACTGTACTGCACTATTGTAACCAAAGGAGCGCAATTTGTAGTTTAAGGCCGCTAATTCGATCAGTCCGGCCACATCTCGACCCGGGGCCACTGGGATATCCACCTTGGGGATCGACAGACCCATCATGTCCACGGTGAGCTGCTCCGCTCCGACGCGCTCCAAATTCTCCGCCTCGGCCACGTGAACCAAATTAACGATCAGATCCAGCCGCTTGCTCAGCCGCACCGAGCCAACACCGAAAAGCGCCGCCACATTGAGTATCCCCAGACCACGGATCTCGATCATATCCCGCGTCATTTCAGGTGCGGTGGCATTGATTTCACGATCCTCAATGAGGCGCAGTTTCACGGCATCATCAGCCACTAGGCTGGCCCCGCGCTGGAGCAGACCGATCACACTTTCACTTTTACCGCTGCCACTGCTGCCCTGGACGAGCACTCCGATACCCTGCACATCCACCATACAGCCATGCACCGTCATCGTCGCAGCAAAGGCGGTCTCCAGCTTGATCGTGGCCGCGTTGAGAAACTTCATCGTCACCATGCTGGTGTGGAAAACCGAAATGCCCGCCTCATTGGCGATAGCCACCATCTCCTCTGGTAGCCTGTGTCCGCGCGCCACCACGATGCAGGGGATCTCCCAGGAGCAGAGCTGGCTGAATCGACCTGCCCGCACCTTTGGCTCCAGCCCTTCTAAAAAGGAAAGCTCCGAGTTACCGATCGTCTGGATACGCTTGTAGGCAAAGTAAGTGAAAAAGCCGGAGAGTGCCAAACCTGGGCGATTGACCGAAGGCTCCCAAATCTTGCGGGTAAAACCCACATCTGACCCGACAAGGCGCAGCTTGAGAGCCTTCTCATTTTTCGTGAAGAAGTCGCCAACAGTGATGGAAGATGGGCGCTTAACCTTGGTCGGCATGCTCATAAGTGCATCTTAGCCAAAACCTTTCATTTTCCCAAGAGCTAAATGCATTTTCCTGCGGGCAACTGAAATGGGACGTGTTGCCGTCCGGTGCGGATGTTAACCCACCTGGATTTGATTACAGCTATCGAAGGCTCTTGAACTCCTTCCTTCGAAGTAAATCGGCAAGGTCAGAACTTCCAGAGGGCGCTGAGTCCTAGGGTGTAGGCGCTGCTGAAGTCTAGCTCAGCGGTACTGCCGTTGGAGGTGATCTCGTAGCTGCGCAGGAACTGGTAGCGGACGTTGGCCAGCAGGCTGAGGCGGTCGGTGATTTCGTAGTTCAGGCCGAGGCCTGCATAGACGCCGGGCAGGATGCGGGTGCGGCTGTTGCTGCCGCGCACGGTTTGACCGCCAGTGTTGCCGACGCTGACGCGGTTTTGGTAGTCGTAGCTGCCGCTGGCCAGGGCGAGCAGGAAGCCGCCTTCGACGGTAAGATCGACTTTTTTACACAAGGGGATTTCCAGATAACTGCCCCATTGAGTGATGGCTAGGTGGACGTTCAGTCTGCGGTCGCCGCTGATCTGCACATTGGCAGTGCCGCCAAAGGTGCGCGCCAGGGCCACGTCGCCCAGCAGTTGGTTCGGGCCGGCAAAAGTGCCTGCAAAGCCGGCTCCGGGGGCGGGATTGCCACCGAGGGTGAAACTGTCGGTGAAGGTGCTGACGGTGCCACTGCCGGAGCTGTTGTTGTTGAGATCGACATGGGCATACTGGATGCCGGTGCGAAAGCCCCAGGTTGCTCCTTTATCTTTGAAGATCGTAGCCTCGCCCATGTCGTAGAAGCCGTAGAGCTCGAATCCGGCGGCGGCGCTGACGCTGCTGTCGGTGATGCTGCTGCCGCCACTACCACTGGCTCCGGCGGCAATGGATTGGAAGGCGATGTTACCACCGACTTCCTGAGCTCCGCTGCCGTAACCCCAAAAGGTGGTGTCGCCACCGGCATTGCCGCTGCTGTCCACACGGACGTAACCGTCGAGGTATTCACGGTTCTGGCCTGCGGTGTTTGGGGTGGTGGGGACGTTGCCAGTGCCGGCAAAGTCTGCCTTCATGCCCAGGATGGGCGCGTAACCGGCACCAAGACGCCAGGGAGACTGCGGTTTGAATTCGAGTTCCTTTTGCAATGTCTCGGCGACGTGTGCGTTGACTAGGGCTTGGAGTTTTTCTCGGTCAGTGAGGGCTGGGGCTGGGGCTGGGGTGTCTGAGGGGGCGACTGGGACCGTTTTGTCTGATACTTCGGTCTTCACTGACGCTTCTGCCTTGAAATCTTCAGGAGGCGGTTCTTTGCCAAAGAGCCTGCCGAAAAAGCCTTTCTTGGTTTTGGCAGCGGGGGCAGCTTCAGCAGCAGGAGCCGCTTCCGCCGCGGCAGCGGGCACTGCGGGTGCGGCAGGGATGTCTTTCGGGATGTCCTGGGCTGAGGCGGCGCAGGCGATCATGAGAAAGGCTAGAGCTTGGGAGCGTGTCGTCATAGGGGAGCGGGTGCTAAAAGACATGAGAGGTGGTTTTGAGCGCTCTATTTAGCGGACGTTTGGTGTGAGAATGACCTGACCACTGAGCATCGGTGCCGTTGTGCTGGTTTGTGGAGCCACGGGCACCTGCGGGAGCAGGAAGTAACCTTTGGCTTCTGGCAAAGTCCTGACCGGAACCGAGAGGTTCCCTACGTTTGGCGTTGGTGGCGCCACTGATCCGCCACTCGACACGATGAGGGCCTCAAACTTAGCTGTGCGCTTTGGCACAGTGACAGTGCCCACGCTGCCTGTGATCAGGCCAGTGGCAGCACTGAATGTGGTGATACTCACGGTGTTCGGGTTCGGCAGTGTCGGAACCAGTGAATTGACCAAGCTAATGGCATTTGGTGTGGCCGCGCGCATGGGTTGATTGATCGGACCTGTCAAACCAGCACCCGTGAAGTTGAGTTGCGCATTCGGCACACCAGCGAGGGTGGCACTTAATCCGAGGATGAGTTGCCCCTTGGCTGGTGGTGTGTAGGTGCCACCTTCGGCTTCCATCTTAATGCTGAAACCAGCTCGGTAGAGGCGATCGACACTTGTAAGAGTTAGCGGCGCTGGCTTGAACCAGTCCAGCTCTCCTTCGAGGAAGTTATTTAGAGGGGCACTTGGGCCTGGGGTGACTTCTAGCGCACCTAGCAACGAGCCACGATTCGCGTGCAGGGACTGGTAGATCAATGACTCACCATCGGGTCCATAGAAGCTGGCGCTGGTGTATTTCGTGCCATCTGGCAGCTTGCCGGTCATGGTGTAGCTACCTTTGAAGACTGTCCCCACAAGCACAGGCTTCATGATGCCATGACCGTAGCCTGCAGGGATAGCGCTGGAAGCAGCCCCATCATACGCAAAGGCAAAGTTGTGCGTCGCCTTGTACTCATCAGGGGTGCGCAGCCGGGTGACGGTGCTCGGACGTGGCAACCATACATTGCGCCAGCCGCTGACCTCAGAATTGCGCATGCTCATGCCGCCTGCGCCGAGGGTGCCTTCGCAGTAATCTCCACCAAAGCTCAGGGTCAGCGTCACGGGAGTGGTTGCAGTCGGCACGGAGACAACGAGCATCGGGGTGATGTTGTCACGCGGATCGAGGCTGATCCTGCCTTTGAATGAGCGTAGCGTGATGCCTTCGCATATCTTACCGGTGACACCACCGCTGCGAGTCATCTCAAACTCCAGACGACCGCCCATTTGCGGCTCCTTCGTCAGCATGGCCACGCTGCTGCGACCGACGAGTCCATGATAGGTGCCGCTGATGTCAGGTGGCAGGCTTGGGATGGCGGGATCGGTGAGGTTATCCGTGGTGTAAGTCGGCGTATAAGGTAGGAAGTCACGCGTGGCGCTGTAATACTGGACCAGCACAAGGCGGTTAGCATTGGCACCGAGGTCATTTTGATCCTCGATCACTGGCAGATACGGATGCGTGCGATTAAACATTTCCACATTCGGCACCAGATTGGTGTTCGTCAGGCGGAAGCCAGTCATCGGCACCACGTAGGCATTGGTGATGCGAACGGTGTGCTCGTAGAGGCCATTGGCGCGATTCAGCACTAGCGGACCGAGCACCGTGATCGTCGGCGCTGGGTAGCCGACATTGATCTCGGCTGAGGTCGTTGGGCTCAGGCCTGTGCCAATGTTATCCACCGCGCCCTGCACCGTGAAGCTGGTCGATCCGACGAATCCAGTCGCTGGCGTGAACTTCAGTCCTGCGCCGCCTTGAGCGACGGTAATGAAGCTGCCGCTGGTGATCGCTGTGGTGCCGTTATTTTGATACAGCGTGCCGTTTTGGATGCCAGTGATTTTGAAGTGTGTGACCTCAGTGCTGTCGGCCACATTGCGAGTGATCACCAGGCCGTCGGTGGACTGCGTGCTGGTCACGGTGAAGGTGCCGGTCACAGTCGGGGTGTCGGCGACTGGATTGACGGTGATGACTGTAATGACGACTTCGCCGCGTAGATCGGCGGTGGCAGCACTGATGGCAGCCTGGGCGGTGAAGCCGAAGCCAGCAGCGGTGTTTGGATCATTCTCATTGGCATCCGGCAGGAACTTCAGCCCAGCCAAGCCTTCGGCTTTGGTGATGAAACTATTCGCCGAGATCGTCGTCGTGCCGTCATTCTGATAGAGCGTGCCATTGAGGATGCTGGTGATCTGATAATGCGTGGTCAGGTCGCCATCCGCAGTGTTGGCGGTGATCACGAGACCGCTCGTGGTCTGCACATCTTCGTCAGTCGTGGCGACGGTGATCGTCGGCTCAAAGGCGAAGGCTTCCACCGCACCGGCGTCAGGGGCTGGGCCGCGCTGGCGGAGGTTGGGTGATCCACGTTGATCGAAGGGGATGGGTTCGGTGGTGTTGCTGTCATCATCGAGGTCATAGGTGTCCGCTGGCAGATTGGCGGCGAGGCCAGCGTTGATGGCCGGGCTACCGTTGAGCAGCAGGTGGGTTTGAGTAGGACCGCCGTTGTTGGCAAGCGTCCCGAGCAGCGGATTCATTGGCACGCTGCCGTTGCCGACGATGTCACCATTGACGCCGTTGGTGAAGCTGGTGACGGCCCCCCCATTACCGATGATGTTGTGTCCTTGCGAGGTGAAGCTAGCATTTCCTCCCGCCACATCCGGCAAGGCCGCGTTGTTCTGATTGCCGGCGATGATGCTGTTGGCGACGGTAACAGAGAAATTGCCCACGGCGATGCCACCTGCAACGAAAGCGGCCTGATTGTTGGTGATGGTCGTATTGGTGATTTGCGCCGGGCCCACATTGAGGAGAGCCCCGCCACCAGAAGTCGCGTTTGGCGCACTGTTCCCTGACAACGTTGAATTGTTGATGGTGATGGCACCAGCATTGTCAATGCCGCCTCCGCCAATGGCAGCACCGTTGGCTGTGTTCCCAGAGATGGTGGAGTTCAACACGATCAGCGTAGCGAAATTGAGAATCCCGCCGCCAAAGGTGTCAGCTGTGCTTCCGGTGATGGCGCAACTGTCCAGCGTCAGGGTGGTGCTGACCATCGGACCGCCCCCGGCGTTGAATATCGCACCGCCCCCGCCGTTGTTGTCGCTGCCAACCGCATGGCCATTAGTGATGGTCAAGCCGCTGATCGTCTTGTCGGAGTTTCCAATGACAAAGAAGATACGGTCAGTGCCGCCACCATTCACGGCCAGCACGTTGGCCCCTGGCCCTTGGATCGTCAGCGCAGAGCTGATTTCCATCGACCCGCTGGTCAGCGTGATGCTGCCAGTCACGCTTGGGTCAAAGGTGATGGTGTCCGCTCCAGCGATGCTGTTCCCATTTAGCACCGCCTGGCGCAGCGAGCCAGTACCGCTATCCGCTGTGGTGGTAACGAGGAAGCTGTTCTCCGTGATAGTTACGGTGGCGTCTGCGGGGGTGCCGATGACGTAGGCGCTGCTGGACACGACATTGAGACGGGCGGTTTCAGCAGCCTCGGCAGGGTTTGGAGTCTCGGTAAGGGCGGTGAGGGTGACCGTAGCAGTGAGCTGGCCATCTGGGATGAGGATCGTGCCTGCGCCGGTGTTGAAGGTGACCGTGCCGCTGGAGGTCAGGGTGAAGTCCGTGGCCGCTGTGGCGGTGCTGCCGGCATCGAGCTGGAAGTTCACGGTCATGTCACCCGTGCTGCTGGTGCGGGTGAAGGTGTATTCACCCGTGGTGATGCCTTCCACGGCGGTGGGGACAGAGGCGGCGATGCTGATGGTGGCGATGTCGATGGCGTAGTTGTTGGAGTCGGTGCTGCCGCTGCCTGTGTTGCCTGCGGCGTCGGTCACGCCAGTGTTGTTCACAGTGATGACGTTGGTGGCATCGACAATGACGTCTGGGGTGAAGGTGGCGGTGTAGGTAATGCCGCCGTCACTGCTGGTCACGGACGTGAGGCTGCCGTTGGCGATGGTGAGATCGACGTTGGCGAAGTCGGTGACAGCTTCGCTAAAGGTGAAGGTGACCAGCGAGGTCTCGCCGATGGTCAAGGTGCTGTCCGTGACGATGATGTCCACGGTGGGTCGCACGGTGTCGATGGCGTAGTTCAGGCTATCAGCGGTGCCGCTGCCTGCATTGCCTGCGAGATCCGTCAAACCTGTCAGGTCCAGGGTGAGGACGTTGGTGGCAGCCGTGATGCTGGTGTTCGGAGTGAGGGTCGCGGTGTAGGTGATGCCGCCATCGCCGGTGCTGAGATTGTTCAAAGCGGCGTTGGGCGTGAGGACATCGGCGGTGTTGAAGCCGGTGACGGGTTCGGTGAAGGTAAAGGTCACTGTGGCGGTGTCGCCGATCTTGAGGGCAGTATCGCTGATGGTGATGGCGCTGGCCAAGGCGGGGCGCACGGTGTCGATGGCGTAGTTTCGGCTATTGCTGGTGCCCACGCCTGCATTGCCTGCGGCATCAATGTAGCCAGTGTTGTCGAGCGCGAGCATGTTCGTCGTATCGGTGACGGCTGTGTTCGGAGTGAGGGTGGCGGTCCAGGTGATGCCGCCATCGCTACTGCTAGGGGTGGACAATGCGCCGTTCTCGACGGTGACATCGGCTTCGGTGAAGCCGGTGACGGCTTCGGTGAAGGTGAAGGTCACGGTGGCGGTATCGCCGATCTTCATTGCGGTATCGCTGATGGAGATGACCTGGGCGAGGGCGGGCGCGATGTTATCATAGGTCACGGTGTTGTCCGTGCTGGTGGAGGCGGCGTTGGCGGCGCTACCGGCGCTGAGTGCTACAGTGGCGGGGATGCTAGCGATCACGGTGCCTGAGCCAGTCATGCCGCTGACGGCGATGTTGTAAGTGGTCGGTCCACCAGTGATGACGGTCGTCGTAGCGCCTGCGGTGCCGGTGAGGGTCACATCGGCGGCGTCACTGAAGCCGGTCACGGCCTCGCTGAACACGGCGGTGAAGTTAATGTCACTGCCAGCACCGGATGGATCTGCCTGAGCAACGGCTTGGTTGATCGTGACGCTCAAGGTGTCGTCGTTGGTGATGGTGCTCGTCGCAGGTGCGCCGGTGACGACGTAGCCGTTGTTGGGGGCACTGAGCGTGACGGTGAAGGCTTCATTCAACTCCGCCAAGACATCGCCACTGACGGGGATAGTCACGGTTGTGGTGGCGCTGCCGTCGGGGATGGTTGCCGTGCCAGTGGGTAGGGTGCCGCCGAAGTCAGCGGCGTTCACAGCAGCTCCAGCTGCCGTGTAGGTCATGGCTACAGCTCCAGTCGTTGGACCATTGCGGGTGATGGCGAAGACGAAATTCGTGGTGCCGGAGTTGCCTTCGCTGATGGCGGCGAGGTTGGCGATGGAGACGGACTTTTCGATGACCTCAATGGTGGGCAGCGCAGCCAGCGCAGCCAGCGTGGCCGGGATGGTGGCCGGGATGGTGGAGTTGGCACCTGCTGGCAGAGGGGTATTGATGCCGAGGGCATAGTCAAAGTCGGTAGGCGGATTCACCTCATGGACGACCAGGACCACCGTGCCACCCACCGGGATGGTGAAGCCAAAGCTGCCTACGGTGCTAACCCCAAAACTACTGCCGGCATCGGCCAGATAGTTCGTGGCCAGATTATTTGGATCAAAGCTGCCCAAGTAGGCGACCACAAAACCAGCGTTTCCTGAGGTGTTGACCCACACATTCACATCCTGGACCGCACCCGTGGTGTTGGTGAGGGTGTGGGAATCATAGCGCCGGGCACCGCTGGTGGTAAACATGCCAGGGAAGGCTTTGTTCGTTCCTGGCACGGAGAGTGAAGGTGCTGATCCCAGTATTGGAAACTGTTGGCGGAACAGAGCCTTGGGTTGTGATCAACGGTGCCTCGGCACAGGTGAGCAAGGTGAGCATGCCTCCCTTCACCCCAAGGCTGGTGCCGGTCACATTCACGGTCAGAGTCGCGGGGGCTCCAGCGGCCAAGGTTCCGCCAGAGAGGCTGATCGTATTGGTGCCGGCGGTGGCCGTGAAGGTGCCACCGAGGTTGTTCACCACGCCGTTGGGTGTGGCGATGGCGAGGCCGGCGGGCAGCGCATCCGTGAAGGCCAAGCCAGTCAGCGCAGCTGTCGGATTGGGGTTGATCACCGTGTAGGTGAGCGAGGCAGCGCCGCCGATCGCCACCTGCGGCGCACCGTAGGCGTAGGAGATGGTGGGCTCGAGCAACGTGGTAAAGGTGCTCACTGGCGTGGTGTAAGTCGTGCCCGCCGCGCTCGTGGCATAGCCTGCGTAGGAATGGGCCGTGCCGGGTAGGAGGCCGGAGACATTGACCGTGAAAGCTCCTGTGGTGCCTGGGGAGACTACTTTAGTCACACCACTACCGCCGATTTGTGGATTGGCGTTCGCGCTGGTGAGGGAGCGGACAATGCCGCGCTCAATGATCGCCGAGCCACCATCGGAGGTGACATTCGCTCCCAACGTGACGCTTCGGCTGCCTAGGTTGGTAGCCGCGGGAGAAACGATGCTGGGCGGGTTGGCGACTGTGGCGACCTGTTCCGTGGTGGTGCTGCCGATGCCCGCGACGGTGACGGTTCCATTCAGGGCACCCAGTGTCAGAGGCCCGGTGACTGTGCAAGTGAGCTGTGTGGCAGTGGCCGATGTGACGGTGGCGGTGCCTGAGCTGAGGACTACGGTGTTGTTGGCCGGGGTGGTGGAGAAGCCTGCGCCATTCAGGGTTATCGATGTGGCTGCCGATGAGATAAGGGCCACTGAGGCAGTGAGGGTCGGACTGATGGTGCGGGTGAACTGCGTGGCGGCGCTGCTGTTATTGAGCGCGGCGTCTTGAGCGGCACTGGCGGCGATGTCAGCCGTGACGATGACTCCAGGTCCGCTCGGAGTGAGGTCAAAGGTATAGACGGCTCCGCTGCCGGCAAAGTTGGTCTTGCTGCCGCCTGCGACGGTGATGTCGGTGAGGTCAAAGCCCGTGACGCTTTCATTGAAGGTCACGGTAACGGGGATTACGGCATTCGGGGCCGGATTGCCCGTGGTGCTGGTGATCGTGACGGTCGGAACGGCGTTATCGACGATGTAGGTCTGGTTCGTGGCCGGTGCGGTGCCGGGGAGGGCATTGCCAGCGGTGTCGGCGATGTTTTGACCAACTGCGAGGGCGAGGCCTACGGTGCCATTGAGGCTGGCGAGGTTCCCGCCACTGACGGTGATGTCATAAGGACCCGTGCCGGAGATGCCGGTGATGGTAGCGGTGGTGCCGCTGACGGTGAAGTCAGCCGCATCCACATTCAGGACGCTCTCACTGAAAGTGGCGCGGAACATGAGGCTGTCGGCGTTGGTGTTCTGCGCAGTCGGCGTGAGGCGGACGAGACTGGAGAAGACCGGGGCGGTCTTGTCGATGGTATAGAGTTGTCCAATAAAGGGTAGATTGGTCACGCCGAGGTTCAAAGCGGTGGCATTGACCATATGCAGATCCAGGGTGCCATCGCCACTGCCAGTGCTGGCGGTGATGTTCCAGACGGTCTCAAGAGATCCCATGGCACCACTGACGCCGGTAATGGCAGGTGAGCCCCCGAGTCCAGAATTCACGAGGGCAAAGTTGCTAGCCGTGAGGCCACTAACCTGCTGGGCGAATGTGATCTGCCAGCTCAGCGAGGCCAGAGATGAAGGTGTGGCTCCGCTACGATTGAGCGATACGACCGTGGTGGGCGGTGGGCCGGTCACGGTGATATTGGCACTGACGGTCTGGCCATCAATCGTTACCGAGGCTGAGCCTGCGCCCGGGGTCAGGCCGGAGGTGAAGGTAGAGGTGGCTGTACCTGCTGTCTGCACCGTGGCCTGGGAGCCAGAGTAGGTGCCCAGCACTGCGGAGCCAAAGCTGACCGCGCGGCCAATCAGGGTGGAGACCTGGGGCAGGGTCAGCGTGGCGGCAGAACTGGTGGTGAAGAAATCAGCAGTCAGAGCAGAGGCGGTGTTTTGTGCGACCGTGATCGGTGAGGCGACGAGCTTCAAGTTAATCCGGCTGGTTTGAGTGACGGTACCGACGACCGCATTCGTGGCGGGGCCGGCATTGCTCTGCCACCAGTTATCATTGGCATTGACCGTACCAGTGGCAGTGGCGGATCTGCGCAGCGTGCCGCCGTTGGCTGCCGTGGCGGCGGTGTTTCCGGCAAAGCGGTTGTAGTTCAGATTGACCGCGCCGTTGTTCACGTAAAGGGCTCCGCCGCTGCCTGTGCCTGCGACGCTATTGGTGACAAAGTCATTGTTCGTGATGTCAGCTGCACGGGTGCCGTCTAGGACGATGGCTCCGCCGTCTGCACCCGCAGTGGCGGAGTTGCTGGTGAAGGTACAGCCACTGATCGTGGTGTTTGTCCCAACACTCAGAATCTGGGCATAGATGGCACCGCCGCCGACGCCACTGGCTAGGCCTGAGGTATTGCTGGTGAAGGTACAGCCGATGATGCTAAGCGCACCCACAGAGCCTTGGCCGCTGGCATTAGGCAGGCTGTAATAGATCGCTCCGCCCTGCCCTGTGGACGAGTTTGTGGCGGTGTTGCTGGTAAAGATCGTGTTGCTGATGGTCAGGTAGCCATTGGCATTCTGGATGGCTCCGCCCTGGCCAAAGCTGGCATCGGCATTGGTATTATTGCGCAGAGTCGAGTTTGTGATGGTCGTGCGGCTGACATTGCCCAGGCCGTCATCGGCTCCCGTAAAGACAGCGGTGAAGGTGCCACCAGTGATGTCTAGGCTATCGAGGGTCAGATTGACGATGGCTGGGGTAAAGCCGTCGGCCTTTAGACCTGTGGTGATGACATCGCCCAGACCACTGCCGCTACCACGCTGGATGATGGCTTTGCCACCGGTTCCCTGGATGGTGATGGCGCTACCATTGCTACCAACCACAAGGTCAATGCCGCCGTTGGTGGAGAAGGTGGCTGCATTCGTCGGATTCGTCTGGCTCAGGACGTAGGTGCCCAGATCTGCTGGCACGGAGATGGTGTGCGGGCCGACGCCGCTGCGGTTCGCTGCCAAGACGGCAGAGCGCAGGGAGACGGTGTTGCCGCCATTGATCTTCCCAGTGCTGAGTTCCAAAGCCGTCCAGCTCGCAGGATCAGAGTCCAAGATGGTGGTGACGACGTAGTTGTTCATGACCGCAGGCACGCTGGGCGTCACTGACGCGGAAGCCGCCGAGGCTGGTCCTGGGCCTGCCACGTTCGTGGCGGTCACGGTGAAGGTATAGGGCGTGCCATTGGTCAGGCCGCTCACCGTGACTGGGGAGGCCGCGCCAGTGCCGGTGAAGCTACCTGGGTTGGAAGTCACCGTGTAGAGGGTGATCGGAGAGCCACCATCGCTAGCAGGGGCGCTAAAGGCGACGCTGGCTGAGGCATTGCCCGGCGTGGCCACCGGAGAAGTCGGCGCGCCAGGGATCGTGCGCGGTGTCACGGCGGCGGAGGGGGCTGAGGCCGCACTTGTGCCGATGGCATTCGTCGCGGTCACGGTGAAGGTGTAGGCCGTGCCATTGGTCAGGCCAGTGACACTGATCGGTGAGCTAATGCCTGTTCCGGTAAAGCCACCAGGGCTGGAGGTCACTGTGTAACTGAGGATGGCAGAGCCACCCGTGCCAAATAAGCTAAAGGCGACGCTGGCCGAGGCATTGCCCGGTGTGGCGACTACTGAGGTCGGGGTATTTGGGACCGTGACCGGTGTCACCGCTGCTGAAGGGACCGAGGCAGCTCCAGGACCGTTGGCGTTGAAGGCTCTCACGGTGAAGGTATAAGCGATGCCATTGGTCAGGCCTGTGAGCGTGATCGGTGATCCTGCACCCGTATTGACGACACCGCCTGGCGCGGCGGTGACTGAATAGTTCGTGATGGCCGAGCCGCCGTTACTCGCAGGCGCTACGAAAGCGACGCTGGCCGAGGCATTGCCCGCCGTGGCCACAGGTGAAGTCGGTGCGCCGGGCACCGTGGAAGGTGTCACCGCCGCTGAGGCTGCTGAGGCTGCTCCTGGGCCTGCCACGTTCGTGGCGGTCACGGTAAAGGTGTAGGCCGTGCCATTGGTCAGGCCAGTGACATTGATCGGCGAGGCAGCGCCCGTTCCGGTAAAGCCACCTGGGCTGGAAGTCACGGTGTAGCCGGTGATCGCAGCGCCACCATTGCTAGCAGGGGCCGTAAAGGCGACACTGGCCGAGGCATTGCCCGGCGTGGCGACTGGGGAGGTCGGAAAACCTGGGACGGTGCGCGGTGTCACTGCCGCTGAGGGGGCCGATGCAGCGCCTGTGCCGATGGCGTTCGTGGCGGTCACGGTGAAGGTGTAGGCCGTGCCATTGGTCAAACCACCGACACTGATCGGTGAGGCTGCACCTGTTCCGGTGAGGCCACCAGGGCTGGAGGTCACCGTGTAACTGAGGATGGCAGAGCCACCATCAAAAGCAGGGGCGGTAAAGGCGACGCTGGCAGAGGCATTACCCGCTGTGCCCGTCACCGAGGTCGGTGCGTTTGGGGCGGCAGGCGCAGCACGCGTGACGACGATGCTGTAAGTCTTGATCGTCGTGCCATCCTGCGCGGTGACACGCACCTGGATGGTGTTTGCTCCGACCGCGAGTGGCAGGCTGGCGCTAGGGCTGCCGGAGGTGACGCTGGCAAAGGCATTAGCTGCGACACGGGCCTCAAGGGTCGCATTCGCCTGAGCACGGGTCGGCGTGACGGTGACGCTGGTCGTCGCATTCGGCACGTTGGCGGTGTAGCTCGTAGTCGCTGCGGCGAAGGCCTCGTTGATCGTCGCGGTGGTTAGGGCGAGCGCGGAGAGGTCAGCGTTCGTCGAGAGCGGGGCGCTGAAGACAAGGTCATTGCCGGTGCCCGCCGCGTAGCCCTGCGTGGCCGTGAGGGCGCTGCCGAGGAAGCTTGCCAGCGTCGGCCCAGTGAAGGTGCCAGTGATGGCGTCCGCCGCGTCATTGTCGAGGATGGTGAAGGTATCCGTGCCGTTCCAAATGTAGCCGCCTGCGCTGGCCATGCTGAGCGCGGCTCCGGCGACGATGTTGACGGTGCCGGTGACGGTCATTTTCTCAAACACGCTGGCGCTGGTGACATCGGCGGTGAAGCCGCCGGTGGCGGAGAAGGAGGTGTTGCTGGCCAGGGCGAGGGTCTTGAAGTTCAGCGGTGCGATGACGGCGCTGACGGTGATGGCTCCGCTGGCGGCATCGCCGATGGCGAGTGTGCCTGCGGTGACGTTGTCGAGTTCGGCGGTGCTGAGTTCCAGCGTGCTGGCGGTGGTATCGACGGCACTGCCGAGATTGACGGCCACCGCGGCGGTGAGCGGCTTGAGGGTGACTGTGCCTGCGGTGGCGCTGCCGGTGCTGATGGTTTCAGTGCCTACGCCAGCGGCGAGGTTCATGGTGTCGGCGGTGAGGGTGAGAGCGCCGCCCGCTGTGGTGTAGCCGCTCGTCGTGCCGGTGGCCGGGGCTAAATTGATGCCGAGGCCAGTGCCTGCGGTGCTGCCCGTGACGGCCACAGTGCCTGTGGTTGTAGCACTGACGTTGACGTTTGAGGTGAAGGTGATGCCATGGTTGATACCGCCGCTCAGGGCCGTGCCGTTCAGAGTCACCGCACCCGCCGCGGTGGTGATGGAGCTGGCCGCGGTGGCAGTGCCGGTGAAGTTTAGCCCGTGAGAGACGCTCAAGGCTGTGCCCGTCCCGCTCAGGGAAATGGCACCCGTTGTGCTGCTGAGGATGTTGGAACCTGTGCCGACGCCTTGGATAAAGATACCATGCCCAGCACCACTCGTGCCAGTTGTCGCCGTGCCCACCAGGGTGAGGCTGCCAGCGCCGCTGGCCATCGTGTTGCCCACACCCGCGATGTTAAGCCCGTGACCTTGCGCATTGAATGCAGTGGTGGCCGGGCCCTGGCCGCGGATGGAGATA
>JAPLUM010000896.1 GCA_026397605.1 Verrucomicrobiota bacterium
TTTGGGGTTGGTCATGTCGGTGTAGGCGATCACGTCATCGCTGTCGGGGACATAGTGCTTTTGCATGCCTTGCGGGTCGGTGATCATCAGGTTGCACTTGTCGCCGAGTTTTTGGAGTGTGCCGGGTTTGGCGAGCAGCCAGTTGTGCGGGACGACGTCGGGGTTTTTGAAGAGGATGGTGAGCTTTTCACCGGCTTTGGCGGTGAGCTGCTTTTGGACAAATTGCAGGCCTAACGCGGCTTCGATGATGATCTCGCGTCCGCCTTCGCCTTTGGCCCAAGGATTGGGTTTGGTCGGTTTTGGAGCTTCGAGGCCGATTTGGGCGGCGTGGTTGGTTTTGGCGATTTTGGTGTAGTTGGGGAAGTCGGTGAAGGGTTCGGCTAAGGCGTGCGCGGTGAGGAAGATGTCGTGGCTGGTGCTGATGCGGAGGTGGATTTGGCTGGCGGTGACTATTTGCGGGATTTCGAGGAAGAGCGTTTTGTCGCCATCGAGCTTCTGCACGCTGCGGACTTCCAGCGGGTCGTGGCCGGGGGTGTCGGCATACTTCACGGAATACTCGGGCGAGCCGTATTGCGGCCCGTATTTGTAGTTCCAGCATTGGGCAAAGCAGGTGGCGGCATTGGCTTCCTTCACGGGTTGGTTGAAACGGATGATCACGCCGTTGTCGCGTGCTTCAAAGCCAACGGGCACCGGTTTGTCGCCACCGGTAAAGCGCACGCGTTGGAAGCAGCCGTCCTTTGGCGTGTAGGTTCCCCAGCCGGCCATGCCGTTGACGTAGAGGTGGCCGTCATTGGGATTGAAGCGGGCGCATTGGGGGCCGGAATCGAAGTTGCCGCTGATCTTGACCGCGGCAGCCTGCCAGAGGCCTTTGACGTTCTGTCGCATCATGAGCCAAGCACTGCCGCCACCGGAGGAAAGGTGGATCAGGTTGTTGTCGCCTTGGAGCGAGGCCCATTTGTTGCTCGTGATAAACACCTGGCTGCTGGCGCTGTTGTCCTCGCCACGCGGCATATACATGAGCACGGGTTCGGGTGGTTTGCCGTCTTTCGGACCGCCTGCGCCAAAGTGCGCACCTTCGTTTTTGCCGAGCTCGATTTGGCAGATGGAGGTGGCGGGCGTCCAATCGCCTTCTTGGACGCTGGTGGTGATGAAGCGGCCATCTGGGGAGAGACCGAGGCCGTTGGGGTTGCGGAAGCCGCTACCGAGCACTTCGAGTTTGTCACTCCCAGTGATGCGGCACACGCCTTGATTGCCGGAGGCAAAATACCAGCGGCCATCCTTGTCGGTTTCGAGTCCGACGATGAAATCATGCCCGCCAGGCGAGGTAGTCATCGCATTCGTCACGCACTCGTAGAAATCGGCTTCGTCATCGTTATTGAGGTCGTGCAGACAGGTGATTTGATCGCGACCGAGGACGTAGAGCTTGTCCTTCACGACTTTCATGCCGAGCGGTTGATGCAGGCCGGTGGCGTAGCGTTTCCAGCGTAGTTTCTCCAGCTTTTCGTCGATGCCTTTCACCAGCCAGACCTCGCCTGTCATCGTGGCGATGGCGGCGGTGCCATCGCTGAAGAAATCATGCGCGGTGATGAAGAACAGCGTGCCATACGGATTCTCGAACGGGATTGTGATGCGGTCGGTGGCGAAGGGCGCTTGGGTGTCGACTTCGCCTTTGGTTTCGATCCATTGAGGCCATAGGGCGGGGCCTGGTGCAGGTAGAAGCGTTTCGGAGGTGACAATATTGACCTCATTGACTCGGCGGAAAAAGCCACGGTAGGTGCCGGAGAGTTTCTTTTCTTCTTTGGAGGTTACTTTGCCATCCATAGGTGCGCCGGACATGAAGCCGTGACGGTTGTCGTTGAGCTTGATGAAGCCTCCCGACCATTCCAAGCGCCATGCCATCCGCTCGGGATCAAACACGGCGTATTTGTCATCGAAACGCACACACACGCCTTTGTTCACGGTGATGCCCGCGCCTTTGAAGACACCGCTGAAAACACTGCCGAGATCACTCGCGGCCCAGCGACTGTCTTTCCACGTCACTTGGTCGTTTTGATTGCCCCAGTGGCCTTGCTGGCCGCCGTCCATGCCGGGGAAGGGCGGGATGAGGTCCGGCAGGGTTTGATTCATGAACTTCAAAGCCTGCTTGCCGTAGAAGTCGAAGGTGCGCTCGCGATTCACGAATTCCTGCCAGTGGATGATGGTGTTGTCCATGCGTAGGCGTGGGGAGTTGCCTTTGCGTGGCTTCATGGCGCCGCGGGAGAGGCGCAGGTCGTCGATGAGGCCTGTGCAGTGGAGGGTTCCTTCTACAAGACTGCCGATGGCGAAGCCGCCGGGCTTTGGCGTTCCCTGAATCGTTTGGATGGGCTTTTCGAGAACGGTTTTGCCATCGATCCAGAGCGTGACAGTCTTGTCGTCGATGCTGGCAAGCAGGTCGTGCCACTGACTGTCGCAGATGTCGATCATGGAATCAAAGTCGCCACCACGACCAGGCATAAAGAGGGCGAGCGTGCCACGTTTGGAATGCGTGTAGAGTTCCCAATGCGTGGCGGAGGCCTTGACCTCGTTGGCGACGATGATGTTATAGCCGTCGTTACCATGCAGCCGCACGCGCACCTCAATGGTGAGTGGCAGGTCGCTAAAATCTTTGGACTGCCGATCGATTTCAGATCCGCTGAATGCGCTGCCGAATTCTTTGCTGAGTGATGGGCGCTGACTGCCGACGCGGACGTACTTGGTATCGATCAGAACAGCCGAGGCTTTCTCACTCCACGTCCGATATTTCGGCTTCTCACCCGGTTTGGCATCATCGAGTTGCGGCACGAGCCACTTCAAGCCGTCGAG
>JAPLUM010000041.1 GCA_026397605.1 Verrucomicrobiota bacterium
TCCCAGGATGATCTTGAAGGCAGCTGTCACTTGTTCTTTGGTCGCGCCGCCGCCCACATCCAGGAAGTTAGCAGGTTCACCGCCATGGAGCTTGATAATATCCATGGTGCTCATGGCTAATCCGGCACCATTGACGAGACAGGCGATGTTTCCATCTAGGCCGATGTAGTTCAGGCCGAATTCACTGGCAGCAACTTCACGTGGATCTTCTTCCGTCGTGTCGCGCATGGCTACGATGTCTTTCTGGCGATACAGGGCATTGTCGTCAAAGTTGAACTTTGCATCCAAGGCAACGACCTGGTTTTCTGCGGTAATGGCCAGAGGATTGACTTCGACGAGGCAGCAGTCGCTCTTCAAATACAAATTCCAAAGGGACATGAATAGCTTCACGGCCTGATTCGCCAGCGCACCTTGGAGTCCGAGAGACGCAGCTACCTTGCGGGCTTGATAGGCCTGAAGACCGAGGGTCGGATGCACAAATTCCTTGAAGATCTTCTCCGGTGTTTTTTCGGCGACTTCTTCGATATTCATGCCGCCTTCGGTGCTGGCGATAAGAGCGTGGCTGCTACTTACGCGATCAAAGAGAATGGCAAAGTAGAATTCTTTTTTGATGTCCACCGACTTCACGACGAGGACTTTACTGACAAGTTTGCCCTCTGGGCCGGTCTGGTGTGTCACCAAGGTCTGGCCCAGCATTTGCGCGGCGATTTCTTTGGCTTCAGCGGATGTGTTGATGACATGCACGCCACCTTTAAAGCCATTTTTGAAAGTGCCTTTACCGCGGCCACCTGCATGGACTTGAGCTTTCACCACAAGTCCCGCTCCACCGAGTTCGTCGGCGATCTTGCCAGCTTCCTCAGCTGTGGTTGCGACTTTCCCGAGTGGGGTCGCAACGCCGAATTTTTCGAAAAGTTCTTTGGCTTGGTATTCGTGGATGTTCATTGGGGGAAAAAGAAGCGTCTCGATAGTAGGAGCGCGGGCCATGTCGTCAAGAACGCAATCCATTCTTTAACCTAGTTTAGCGAGAATCGGGAAGGTGAGTTAGTTAAATTGAGCTGAGACTTGGTTTCAGAGGGGCTACAGCTTTCTGTTTTTGTGCCAGACTTGCGCGGAGCGCGGCTTAGGCTAGGGATTGTCGCGTGCCTGCTCAACCTATTAGTCCACGACAACTTTTCCAAATGCTCGATAGCGGGCAAATGACGCGCGATGAATTTCGTGAAGCGATGAAACTGCATGCGCTGGAAATCATTGATGAGATGGAGGAGGACCACCTCAATCCAGTCGCAGCGCTGCTAGAGCAGGTCATGAGTCGGCGCGCAGCATCCAAGTTGCTGAAGAGGAATAGTGAATCGTTGGTGCGTGAGGTTCTGCTGACGCTTTCGGAGATGGAGGATTTTCCGCCTGGTCGCTGGCTCTGGAATGCGGCTCATCCGCACATCCCTCTGCATGCTTTTTTTCGCAGCAAACGCACACCTGTTTTTCAGGTACTTACCTTGGAGGCTATGCCACAGCTCGTCGTCCTGACTGTTGAATATGGTTTGGCTGGCAGCGACCGCATCATCCGGGAAGAGTTCCGCTTGCGCCGAGATCGCCGCTCTCACTTAGGGTTGGAGCAGAGGAAAGTGTTGTAACTTGAGCTGAAAAATGGCATTGGATCTCATTTATTATCCAATGAAATGAACGGTCCGCCCGTTTTAGAAAAGCCAACCCTAGCCTTTGATGAAAAACACCCTATCCATCCTGCTTGTCTCCTCCCTGCTACCGGTCTCCCTGCATGCGCAAGCGCCGGAAGAAACGGTGTCTGCCGTGGAAAAGCCTAAACTCACGGATCAACAAGTGCTCAGTGTTTTAGGGCAGTTGAAGGTTTTAGAGGCAGACATCCTAGCCAAGCGCGGCACCAGTCTTTCTTCCATCCTGACCAAGCTGAATGAGGGAATGGGCAGTGATGCAGCCGCTCAAAAGCTTTACACGGAATGTGAACTCGTGGTCAACAGCGAGCGCAAAGAAGAGAGTAAA
>JAPLUM010000415.1 GCA_026397605.1 Verrucomicrobiota bacterium
AGCCGGTGATTGGGGAACCCTAGACTGCGAACTTCTATCACTCAGCCTTCCGCTTCAACTGCGGGAAAAGGACGACATCACGGATGCTTTCGGCACCGGTAAGCATCATGATCAGGCGATCTATCCCGATGCCGATACCACCAGCGGGCGGCATGCCGTGTTCGAGAGCCAGGAGGAATTCTTCGTCGATCTTTTGCGTTTCTTCACCGGCCTGATCGAGCAGGCGCTGACGCTGGACGATGGGATCATTCAGTTCGGAGTATCCAGGGCTGATTTCTTGTCCGTTAATGATCAGCTCATAAACATCGACGACGCTGTCATCAGCCACATTTTGCTTGGCCAGTGGCACAAGTTCCTTAGGCACATGAGTGACAAAGGTGGGGTTGAAGCTTTTTTCTTCGACGAGTTTCTCAAAGGCCTTTTGATCAAGCTCGTGATGCTCATCACCGGCATGGATCTCATGCACGCCGAGGCTATGCGCACGCTCAACTTTGGCTTCTTTGCTAAGGGTGAACCAGTCCTCTCCTGCAGCTGCTTTAACGACATCACGATACGAAGCGCGCTTCCAGGGGCGTGTCAGGTCAATGGTCTTGGTGACAGCGCCTTCCTCATCTTTGTGCTCGATGATGAGGCCGCCACAGAACTTCTCCGCGAGGTGACAAATCATGTCTTCCACCAGGTCGGCCATCTGCTCAAAGTCAGCGTAAGCCCAGTAAGCCTCCAGCATGGTGAACTCAGGATTGTGGCGGCGGCTGACGCCTTCATTGCGGAAATTGCGATTCAGTTCAAAGACGCGATTAAAGCCACCCACGAGCAGCCTCTTCAAATAAAGCTCTGGGGCGATGCGTAGATACATTTTTTGATACAGCGCATTGAAGTGTGTCTCAAATGGGCGCGCAGCAGCTCCACCAGGAACGTCTTGCATCATGGGGGTCTCCACCTCCATGAAATCGCGGCCATGCAGGTAATTGCGGATCTCAGCGACCATTTTGATGCGCATCACAAAGATCTCACGGCTACGATCATTGGAAATGAGATCCAGGTAACGTTGGCGATACTTGATCTCACGATCCGTGACTCCATGCCATTTGTCAGGCAGCGGACGCAAAGCTTTTGATAGGGGCGTGAGCACCTTCACATGGATGGATGGCTCGCCCTTTTTCGTGATGAAACTAAAGCCCGTTACCCCGACAAAATCACCGATATCGATCTGATGAATAAAGAGCGCGTAGTCTTCTTCGCTCACATCGTTTTTACTCAGGTAACACTGAATTCGACCTGTGATGTCGCCAATGTCGAAGAAGGTCGCTTTCCCCATCTCACGACGAGAAAGGATGCGGCCAGCGACCTTGACGTCGATGCCTTCCACAAAATTCTTTCTCAGCGTGCCCGGATCATGAGACTCCTCAAACTTGCCGCCAAACGCCGCGATGCCACGTTTCTGAAGCTCATCGAGCTTAGCACGGCGGAATTGGAGGAGTTCAGATTCGGAATGTTCGGGGGCAGGTTGCATGATCAGACAATGAGTGGGGAGTGTCTTTAAGCAGGCGAAAAGAAAATGCCAACTCAAACCGCACTCACGCTCCAAGATGAACGATCCCGCGCTCGATGGCAAGGGTGGCGGCACAGGTGCGGTCGGGGCGTGTTGCGTGGCAGTACATGTTCAACATGATGTAAGAATGAAAATGGCAGGGAAGAAACTCTTTCTGTTCACACTGCGCGAATCCTGTTTATCATGCGCGTTTAGTTCGCTAATCCACTCCCGACATGAAACTCAAAATCGATCTCGACGACTTCCGCGCTTCCTCAGGGAAGGACTTCCGCATCTCCAAGGCCAAGACCAAGGTGAAAAGCGTCTATGAAAATAGCGCTCATTACGAAACGCTGATCGCTCAATTCCGAGTCGAGATCGACGACCTCCAGCAAAAAATGTATGCACAAGATCGCCAAGGTCTGCTGCTCATCTTTCAAGCCATGGATGCCGCAGGCAAAGATAGCACGATCAAGCACGTGATGAGCGGCGTGAATACCCAAGGTGTGGAATGTCATGCCTTCAAGCGACCTACGGATGATGAACTCAATCATGATTTTTTATGGCGCACCACGCGGGTCATGCCACCGCGCGGACGAATTGGCATTTTTAACCGCAGCTATTATGAAGAGGTGCTCGTCTGCCGAGTGCATCCAGAGATTGTCAGCAAGATCCAGCGCCTACCGGCCAAGACAACCAAAAACATCGACAAGCTCTTTGCTGATCGCCTGAAGGACATTCGCAATTTTGAAGCTTACAGCGATCGCAATGGCATCCGTATCGTGAAGTTCTTTCTCAATGTCTCTAAAGAAGAGCAGAAAAAACGCTTCCTAGCCCGCATAGACACACCCAGCAAGAATTGGAAGTTCGAAGAAGGTGATGTGAAAGAGCGCGGTTACTGGAAAGACTACATGCGCGCCTACGAAGATGCCATTCAGACCACCGGCACACCCGAGTGCCCTTGGTACGTCGTGCCTGCCGATGATAAAAAGAACATGCGTCTCATCGTCAGTGCCGCGATCCTGCATGAAATGCAGAGCATGAAACTGAAGTATCCCGAGCTGCCTGCCGAACAAAAAGCCGAGCTTGCCGCCGCGAAAAAATTCCTGCTCGCAGAGTAAGATGATCATTTTCTCCCCTTGCCACGCCGAAAGCACGTCATAGACTCGCTATCCACCCATGGAGGACGACATCCCCAAAGACATCCCAGAAGACATTGTGAAGGAGGCCTCAGGCGGCATCCCGACACGGAAGACCTTGATCGAGCGTCTAGACAACTGGTCAGACTGGTCCAGCTGGGATGAATTTTACCGAACCTACTCTGGCTTTGTCTTTCACGTCGCAAGGAAGTCCGGTCTCAGTGATGACGAATCCAATGACGTCGTTCAGGAAACATTCATTGGCGTGGCCAAGAACCTGCAAAAGAAGAAATTTGATACCAGCCTGGGCTCCTTTAAATCCTTCCTGCTCAATCAGGCACGTTGGCGCATTTTAGATCAGTTTCGCCGCCGGAAAAAGCAGCAGAGCCGCGAGGCCAATCTGTATGCGGATGAAACAGATGAACGCCGAACTGCACCCATCGACCGCTGTGAGGATCCCAACGGCATGGCTCTGGAAAAGCTCTGGGACAAAGAATGGCATGACAAGGTCATGGACATCGCCCTGCGCCGAGTCCGAGCACTGGTGTCTCCACGGCAATTTCAGATCTTTTCATGTTATGTCCTAAAGGGCTGGTCCCCAGAACGCGTGAAAAAAGAACTCGGTGTGAATGCGGCTCAGGTTTACCTAGCTAAACACCGTGTCGGACGCATCCTAAAAAAGGAAGCCGCCAAACTAGCTGAAGAAGATCAATGAACACTCTGTGAAAAAGAGTGTCGCATAGAGTGTTACTAGCGTTCCACACTTATAGGTTGCGCTAACAACCTAGACCGTCATTTTCACCCCCCTGCTTTTCAACCCCCAACTATGCGCCGCCGATCCAACCCCCTGTCAGAACGTAACATCAAACGTATCGACACCCGACCAGATGCCATCAAACAAACCCACGGATTCCAAGTCTGCATCTCCCGTGACGGCTCACTGCACACCAAACACTTTTCCGACAGCCTCTTTGGCGGCGTCAAAGGCTCCCTGAAAAAAGCCCGCGTCTACCGTGATGAAATGCTGGCAAGTATGCCACCGCTAGAAGCTAGCCGCATTGCCCACACCACCAATTCCAAAAACAAAAGTGGTCACGTCGGCATTTCCTACCGCAAATACAAGACCAGCAAGGGTAAAACCACACGACTGATTGCCGTTTCCGTCCGTGCAGAAAAAGGCAAGACCGTATCCCGCGTCTATCGCTACACGAAAGAAACGAAAGCCGCTGTCTTGAAAGAAGCCGTCGAATTTCGCGAGGACCTGCTCAATCAGCGCCTGAAACGCGAAGGTGGTGTCGCTGGTATCGTAAAAGCTAAAGCTCCTCTTGCTGTGAAACCAGCGGCAAAAGCAAAAAAGACCGCACCGGCTAAAAAAGCCGTTGCTGTCAAAAAAGCTGCCCCAGCTAAAAAAGCTGCCCCTGCCAAGAAAGTCGCCAAAAAGACTAAGGTCCGAAAATAAGCTTCCTGAACCATTTTTGCGGCTTCAAGGGTATCCCCAGTGAAGCCGCTTTTTTGTGAAACCCAATCGGCCTCACCGCCCAAAATCACCCTCTTTTCCGGCCAGCGAAGGCACATCTAAGTTTATTTCCCGTTGCACCCCCCGCATGGCGTGCCATTTTCGCGACCCTTTTCCCCACCCATGGCCCTCATTGTCCAGAAGTTTGGCGGCACGTCCGTCGGTACCCCAGAGCGCATTCGCAACTGCGCACGTCGCATTCTAGAAACGCAGCGCGCTGGGAACCAAGTCGTGGCTGTTGTCTCCGCCATGTCAGGCGTGACTGACAATCTCATCAAGCTGGCCAAAGACGTCTCCCCTGAGCAGGAACCCAGCGAGCGTGAGATGGACGTTCTGCTTTCCACCGGAGAGCAGACCACCATCGCTCTCACAGCCATGGCCATCAATGCACTGGGAGGCAAAGCCGTTTCCCTGACTGGCGCACAAGCAGGCATCTCCACGGACCGTGTCCACACCAAGGCCCGCATCGTCAACATCACGCCAGATGCCGTGCATAAGATGCTGGATGAAGGCAACATCATCATGCTAGCCGGATTCCAAGGTGAAACGGCCAGTGGCGAGATCACCACGCTCGGCCGCGGCGGCAGTGACCTCACCGCCATTGCCATGGCAGCCGCCATCAAGGCCGATCTCTGCCAAATCTATACCGATGTGGATGGCGTCTATACCTGTGATCCGCGAGTGGTGAAAAACGCCACCAAGATCCAAGAAATCAGCTATGAAGAAATGCTGGAGATGGCCAGCAGCGGCAGCAAAGTGATGCAAAGCCGCAGTGTAGAATTTGCCAAAAAGTTTGGTGTCCGTTTTGAAGTCCGTAGCAGCCTGAACAATAACCCTGGAACCCTCGTGAAAGAAGAAACCCCTGGAATGGAATCCGTCGTCGTGCGCGGCGTCAGCCTCGAACGTAATCAGGCCAAGATCACCATTGATGACGTGCCTGATCGCCCCGGCATCTCCTCAGCCATCTTTGGTGCCATTGCCAGCGCCAACGTCATCGTAGACATGATCGTTCAAAACGTCAGCTTTGATGGTGAAACCGACATTTCCTTTACCCTCAGCGCCGCCGATCTACCGAAGGCCGAAGCAGCTCTGAAAGCCATCCTGCCAGAACTCGGCGGAGAAGTCGCCCTGCGCGCCGAGAGCGGCATCGCCAAACTCAGCGTCGTCGGCATTGGCATGAGAAGCCATAGCGGAGTCGCCGCCAAGATGTTCAAAGCCTTGGCCGACGTCAGCGTCAACATCCTCATGATCTCCACCAGCGAGATCAAGACCGCCGTCATCGTCAAAGAAGCCGACATCGAAACCGCCGCCAAAGCCGTGCACACAGCTTTTGGATTGGATGCGGCGTGATCATCTTTGACACTGCAACCAAAGCAAAGGTTGCTGCAAGCAAGACTCTACACACCTAGGGTTTTAACTTAATTACACCACATCAATAGGAGATTGCCTTTCCTGACAGTGTGTGGGAGTCTTGAACCATGTCTATGAAATTCAAGATTATTCTGTTCTTGGCCCTGCTTTTCACGGATGCAATCATTGCATTTCAAGCACAACGTCTCGCGCTGCCGGATAATGGTGCGGAGCCGCATGATCGCTTTGGCTCTACCGTCGCTGCGTCTGGGGATTGGGCAGCCATTTCTGCTCCAAATGACAGCTCAGGGACTGAAAATGCCTATGGCTCTGTTTACATGTATCAGAGAGTGACTGGGGAATGGTTGCTGCGACAGAAGCTCAGTCAACCAGAGCCTAGAACGAAGCAGTCTGCTTTCGGCAGGGTCACTGCCATGGACGCTGGCACCTTGATCGTATCCTGTGGGAGGGCCGTGATGGTTTACCTTCTTCAGGAAGACCAATGGCGCTATCAGACGACCGTGATCACCCGAGATTTTGGAATAAGCTCATTAGCCATCAGAGGTGGAACTCTGGCCATTGGGCTCGCTTATGAGGAGCAGTCGGCAGTGAGAGTTTACTCAGGCCAAGGGGCTGTGTGGTCCCAAGAAGCGGTACTGACAAGTCAGCCTGGTGCGGGGATCGAAAACTTCGGCAGTGCTTTGGCTCTGGGTGATACGAGCCTGCTCGTGGGCGCGCCCGCAGGCACAGGGCGGGTTTATGTTTTTGAAAAGGTCTCTGGTTCGTGGTCCCGCACGGGCGTCCTAACTCAGCCGGACTGCCGTGGGTTTGGCTCAAGTGTCGTGATCCATGGAACGCGGGTGATGATCTCTGCACCGCATTATGAAGGGGCTCAGAATCGAGACATCCTTGGCCGAGTTTGCTTTTACCAACACAGACAGTCTGGCTGGGAACTCGAACGGTCCGTGCGTCCTGCACCTTCGGGTAGTCCTCCCGTGGAGAGCGAGATCACGAGTATGATCGCGTTGAATGACGAGACCGCCATTTTTGTTAGCGCGCAGGACTCGGTCTTCACAATAACTTTAAGCGGTACCGAATGGCCTGTGGGCCATGTGGATGGATGATTTCGTGCAGGCGCTGCCTCCCCCTGTTCGCCCCGTGAGAAGAATCACCCATGCCGTGAGGACTCTAGTGGCGGGTGAATTGTGGTACGGATCTTACACGTATGGACCAGGCTCTGCGCCGCCCGATAACGTGGGCTGGATCACCCGCGACATCCGCCAGGGAAATGCCTGGGTGCTGCCACAAACACAGCAAACGCTGCAACCGCCACGATCACTGCTGCAAGATGCTAAAGGCTTTGGCGCACCTCTTTTATCAGAAAATCTGGCTGTGATCAGGGTGCCGGATCGCCCAGACCTGACACGAGTACGAACGATGATGAGGGTGCAGGGGCGCTGGCAGTGGGGTCCCTTCGACGGGACTCAGATTCAAGATGAACCTGTGGCACTCAATGGAAATCGCCTTTTGACCAGCAGTGTCTCTTACCTTGGTAATTCACGCCA
>JAPLUM010000719.1 GCA_026397605.1 Verrucomicrobiota bacterium
AACACCCTCGTCATCCGCATTCAGCCAGATGAAGGCATCGCCCTACGCATCCTCGCCAAGCAACCAGGTCAGGCCCTCTCCATGCAGCAAGTGAAGATGGACTTCCGCTACAGCAGCAGCTTTGGAAAGGCCAGCCCCGAAGCCTATGAGCGCCTTCTGCTAGACGCCATGGCCGGAGACGCTACCCTCTTTGCTCGTCGTGATGAAGTGGAAAGCGCCTGGAAATTCATCGACGAGATAGAGCATGCCTGGCACAAATCGGCCACCCCACCCACCATGTGCGAATACCCCGCCGGCAGCTGGGGCCCGAAAGAAGCCGACGACTTGCTCAGGCAGGACGGTCACGCCTGGCGGTTGCTGTAGCAACCATCGGTGCGATCAGCACGCTTTAACAAGGCAAACCTTCAGCGAGCAGGGTGCGTAAAGCTTTGCGATCGACCTTTTGGTTAGCCGTGCGTGGCAGTTCCGCTAGGTAAATCAGGCGGTCGGGTAGCTTTGCGCGCTCAAGGTGCTGCGCGAGCTCGGCAAAAAGGGCTGCATCATCTGGCTGGGCTCCATGACAGGTGAGAAAAAGGCAGAGCGCATTTTTTGCCTCGTCCTTAATGCAGCCAGCGGCCGTGATCAGCGGAGAACGGCAGGCTGCCTCCTCAATCTCCACCGGACTCATGCGGTGTCCGCGATGTTTGATCATGAAGTCACTACGCGCATGGAAATGCAGAAAGCCTCCAGCATCCACCGCGCCGTAATCACCCGTCACGAGCAGCCGCGTGCCATCTTCCAGAGAGCGATATCGTTTGGCCGTCTCTTCAGGTGCTCGCCAATAGCCAAGGCCGACATTGGGACCGCGGACAATGAACTCTCCCACTTCGCCTAGTGTTAGCCGCTGACCCTCAGGAGACTCTGCCCAGACCTCTGTGCCATCTAGGGCGCGGCCGACACTATTTTCATGAGCATCGATCTCCTCAGGCAGCATGATAGAGACGCGCTTGCACTCGGTGAGTCCATACATTGGGAAAACCTTCGTTGCTGGGAATAGCTGCTGAAGCTGGCGAATGTGGGGCAGGGGAAGATGATCGCCCGTATTGGTGAGCAACCGAAGTGCAGGCAGCTGCACTGGCCGATAGGACTGCATTTTGATCAGCCCTGCGAACAAGGTGGGCACGCCTGGAAGAATGGTGATCTCGTGGTGTGCTAAGAGACGCGGCAGTTCAGGACCAGACATTTCTGAGCGCCCGATAAAGACGGCACAGCCAGACATCATCGCGTAAAATATTTGATAGAAGCCGTAGTCGAAAGACATCGGCAACAGCAGCGCCAGACGATCTGTTTCCTGATACTGTAGGCGCTGCATGATTGCCTTTGTTACGAAACCAACATTCGCATGGCTGAGCATCACTCCGCGCGGCATTCCCGTGGAGCCTGAAGTGAAAACAAGAAACGCCAAGGCATCTCCACCCTCAGATGGTGGAATCTCTGTCAGTGCACTCTGCTCCAGTGTTGAGTAGGAATGATCACGCGACTCCTGGTCCGCAGGCACGCCATCTAGCCAAACGACTGCGGCTTCCAGACCTGCACGTAGCTCAGGTCGACGCGCTTCAAATACCACTAAAGTAGGCTCACACTGACCCACAATCCGCTGAAATGACTCCACGGTGATCTGAGCGGTCAGCACCGAAAAAACAGCTCCTAACCGAGTGGCCGCCAGTGTGAGCAGGGGTAATTCCACCCGATTTTCCATCACTAACAGCACCCGATCACCTGCACGCACACCGCGTTCAAGCATCCCAGACGCCAGACGCTCCACTCTTTGGGCCGCCTCGGCATAGCTGATAATCAGTTCATCCTGAAATAAAAACGTCCGCTCGGGGAATCGAGCAGCAGCCTGAGCTAAAAGATCTTGAAGGTGGAACAGAGACATCTGACAGAAATGTCCCTCAAAAGTCTAATTTATCAAGTTTTCCGTAAAAATCAGAATAACGTATTCCTATCGACGTGCCGGCTTTCGCTTGGCCTCGTGCTTTTTAAACAGAGGCTCTAAATGCTCGCGAATCCAGGTGAAGGCAGCCTCCAGGCCCTCACGTTCATAGATCACACCGATATCCGCCTCCACCTTCGTCGGGTTGCCAAAGCAATTGAGGAATTGATTGCAAGTAAAGCGTGTCTTCATCTCCGCATCGACTCGTCCCACTTCACGCAGCACAAAGCGGCGCACATACAGTTCTAAAACAGCGTCTCCCACCCAGGCTTCTTGGCGGAGTTGATCGAGAGGGTGCGGCAGGTCAGGCATGAGTTTATGATTTAATATGGCGTTCTTCTAGCTGAAATCACAGACTAAAGCCCAGCCTCTAATCTCATAACAGCGCCAAGCTAGCCAACTCACGATAATACGGGCAGCTGACAATGAGTTCTTCATGACGACCGTGCGCTAGTACCACGCCTTGACGCATGACGTAGATGGCATCGGCACTGACGACGGTACTGAGGCGGTGGGCGATGACGAGACAGGTGCGGTCTTGACGGAGTTTTTCCAAAGCTTGCTGGATGAGCTGTTCAGACTTGGTATCCACAGCGCTAGTGGCCTCGTCCAGCAACAGGATGGGAGCGTCTTTGAGAAAGGCACGGGCCATGGCGATGCGCTGCCGCTCTCCACCACTGAGCATGACGCCGCGTTCGCCGACTTGGGCATCAATGCCATCTGGATGGCGCCGAACAAACTCCTCAGCGCAGGCGAGGTTCAGTGCATTCCACATTTGCTCGTCGGTGGCCTCTGCATTGCCGAGGCGGAGGTTATCCCGAATGGTGCCAGCAAAAAGAAAGGCGTCCTGGGTCACGTAGGCTAGCGAGTCGCGCAAAGAAACGCGGCTGTAGTCCGTGATGGCGTGATCATCCAGTGTGATGCTGCCAGCTTGTGGATCATAAAAACGAGTGAGCAACTGGAAGAGCGTGGATTTCCCAGAACCGGTGGCTCCGACGATGGCCACGGTTTGCCGAGGCTGCACACTGAGGTTAAGACCGTGCAGGACAGGCTTCTCCGTGTTGTAGCCAAAGGTCACATCACGGAACTCAATGGAACCTTTGGCACGCTGAAGGACGAGACCTTTCTCCAGATCTTCTTCACCTTCCTGATCCAGGATTTTGAAGACGCGCTCTGCACTGGCTAGACCGGTGACGATTGTCTGGTTCACGCCATGAAGACGGGCGATAGGCTCAAAGAAGAAGCCGAGGAGGAAGATGAATTTAAAGAGTTCACCCGTGGTGATTTGTCCCTGAATGGCTCCATAAGCGCCCATGCAAAGGAGAAGCACAAGACCAAAGCTGCCAAAGAAGCCCATGAGTGGGTTATAAACGGCCCACGCTGTCATGAGCCGTTGCTGAGCGCGACGCAGTGTGTGGCTTGCTACATTGAAGTCGTCCTGCTTGATGTCTTCAGCTGTGTAACTTTTTACCTGACGGATGCCAGTGATGGTATCATGCAGCAGAGAGTTCATGTGGCTGCTGGCTTCTCGTGCGATCTTGGCCCGTGGCGCGACCCAGCGTGCAAAAAGCCAGCCGCCGGCAGCGATGAAGGGCGTCGGTATCATGACGATCAGAGCAAATTGGGCATTCGTGTAAAACATGACCACTCCCGCGATGGTGATCTGTAGGATGGAGGTGAAGCCCTGCTCGATGCTTTCTAAAATGACGCGCTGTGTGGCAGGCACGTCGTCTGCCATGCGAGTCAGGATGTCGCCGGTGCTTTGCCTATCAAACCAGGCCAGTGGCAGTCTGGCGATCTTCCGGTGCAGTTGTCCACGTAGATCAAAGATCATGCGCTGCTCAAAGACACTGTTCACTCTCGTTCGGGCATAAAAAAGGAGCTCGCGCAGAAAGAACGCGCCACAGGCCAAAGCACCCGCACGCCAGATTCCAGGAATGTCTTTATTCGGAATGATGTCATCCACGAACCACTGCACCACGCCTGGAAAGACGATGATCAAGCTGGTGCCAAGCATGGCCAGGGACAGCTGTAGCAGCGCCATGCGCCGATGCGCATGTGCAAATTGCAGGAGGCGACGCGCGGTGACAGTCAGGGGGATCACTTTTTCAGACATACAGGGGGACGTTCTCTGACGCAATCGCGCCCCAAACCATCAATCTTTTTTTGATCACCTTTTCTGATATACAATGCTGTCCATGGCCTCTTCCAAGGCCAGGCCCTTCAGAAACGGCTCCAACTGTGGATTGGCGGCAGCTCTTTCCACCTGAGGCAGCTGCATGAGCCCAGCAAAATCTTTTAGCCCGATGGCCTGACGCACCTTTTCATCGGCACCGAGAGCGATGATGTCAGGGTGATTCAGCACATTGACGGTCTCAGGCCCACGAGCGGCTAGCTGCTGCCAGACGCGGCCATCTGGCCAGAGGATGAGCAGACGCGCCAGATTCGCTGTCGCTCGAACATCATAGGGATCTAGCTGCTCGGTAATTTTACCAATGGAAGTGCGGTCGATCTTCTGAGCCATCTGCTCGATCCACGCGCCCAGGTCACTTTTCACGCCATTGCCTAGCTGCTCCACGTTGGCATTTTCCAGACCATAGACGCTACCGACGAGACGCAGCACCATGGCTGAGAGCCAGACGAAAACGCCTGATGGCAGCAGACTCAGGATGCCCGCCTTCCAGCCTGTCATGCTGGCCAAAAAAGACAGTAATCCAAAGCCGGCCAAAAAATTCACCACTCCGCGTACCAAAAAATACGTCAGCAACCCTGCCGCGCCAGAGACCATGAGTAGGGTATCCGTGCTCATGTTCGGGGCATAAGCGCCAAATAATTCTGTCCGGTGGCGAAAAACATACATGGCCGCCAATACCGAAAGGCTCAGGCTGATCATGCTCAGGATCTGCCCCACGATGCCACGGGCCACAGCCAATCCAGCCAGGAAAGCCACCGCGACCATGCCCCAGGCGCTGAGGCCCTGGCCAGCCATGGTGCGTTTGACACTTTCGAGCGTGCCGCCTAAGTCGGGCAGATTGAGGGCAAAGATCTCCATTCGTGCTCTATCAAAAGGGCACGACATCAATCCTGCAAGCCGTTTGTGTCCTAGCATTGCCATCAGGCGTATTCTGTTTTAGATAATCTGCTCGACATGACAGCTACCGCCGCTCCCCTCCCCGTAATGCCCGACAAACATGGCCACTTTGGTCGCTATGGGGGCATGTTTGTGCCGGAAACCCTGATGTCCGCGCTGAACGAACTCGCCGAAGAATACGAGCGCGCCAAAGCCGACCCGCTTTTTCAAACGGAGCTCAATCGACTCCTGCACGAATATGTCGGACGCCCCACGCCACTCTATTTTGCTGAACGCTGGACGCAAAAACTCGGCGGTGCCCGCATTTATTTGAAGCGCGAAGATCTTCTGCACACAGGTGCGCACAAGATCAACAACGCCCTCGGTCAGGCCCTGCTGGCTCAGCGTTTGGGCAAACAACGCATCATTGCCGAAACCGGCGCTGGTCAGCACGGCGTGGCAACCGCTACCGTGTGTGCACGCTTCGGTCTGGACTGCACCATCTACATGGGGCAGGTGGATATGGAGCGTCAGGCGCTGAATGTCGCCCGCATGAAATTTCTCGGTGCCAAAGTGGTGGCCGTCACGGCAGGTCAGGCCACTTTGAAAGAAGCGGTGAATGAAGCCATGCGCGACTGGGTGACGAACGTCCACAGCACCCATTACATCCTCGGCAGTGCCCTTGGATCACATCCTTTCCCCATGATCGTGCGGGACTTTCACCGCATCATCGGAGTAGAGTCACGTCAGCAGATCCTGGAGCGTGAAGGCAAGCTGCCAGACCTTCTCGTGGCCTGTGTCGGTGGTGGCAGTAACTCCATCGGCCTTTTCCATCCCTTCCTGCAAGACCCAAATGTGCGTATGATCGGCGTGGAAGCTGGTGGTGACGGCATCGTCCCAGAGCGCCACGCCGCCCGCTTCCAGGGTGGTCGCCTCGGGGTGCTTCAGGGCACCAAGACCTGGCTTTTAGCCAATGACGACGGCCAGATCGAGCTCACCCACAGCGTCAGTGCAGGTCTGGACTACGCAGCCATCGGCCCAGAGCATGCCTGGCTGCACGACATGAAACGCGTGGAGTATCATTACGCTACCGATGACGAAGCGCTGGCAGGCTTCCAAGATCTCTCCCAGATCGAAGGCATCATCCCCGCCTTAGAAAGCAGTCACGCCGTCGCCGAAGTCACCAAGGTGGCCCCCACCATGGGCAAGGACCAAGTCATCATCGTCAATCTCTCCGGTCGCGGAGACAAAGACGTGGCTCAGGCAGCCCGGATGATTTTTAAAGAAGAGCTTAAGTTCTGATCCATTGACCATGAAGCTCTCGCCAATCTGGATCATCGCAGTGCTTTGCGCTGCCAGCAGTCTCGGATGGGCAGAACCAAAACAAGTGCGTGTCTTTGTGGCCTTGGCCGATAACGCCAGTCAAGGTATCGCTCCAGTTCCGGCGAAGATAGGAAATGGCGATGACGCAGAGGCTAATCTGTACTGGGGAAACTCTGAAGGATTCAAAGGCATCTTTACCCGCAGCAAAAGCTGGAAGCTGGAACGCTCAGAGCCCGATCCAACTCCACAAATTCTGGATCGCCGCACCTATCGGCACACCAACAAGGATTGCATCCTGATTGCAGAAGCTTGGCGCGGCAAAAATATCCAACAGTGTCTGGAGGCTTGTTTCAAAGCCCTGCATGATGATCAAAACGACCTAGTGGCGTTCATCGGCCACAATGGTCTCATGGAAGCCAGGATTCCTGCCGATGCAAGGCCACCATCTCCGACTCCACCAGATGCCATTATCCTTTGCTGCATCAGCGGACGCTATTTTCAACATCATCTAGAAGTCGCCAAAGCACGCCCCATTTTGACCACCACCCAGCTCATGTATCCAGGCTCCTTCCTGCTGCGCGATGCCCTGGAAGTCTGGCTTCGCGGCGGCAGTAGGTCAGAGATACGACAAGCCGCAGCACAAGCTTATGCAAAGAACCAAAGCATATCTGTGAAAGCAGCCAGT
>JAPLUM010000375.1 GCA_026397605.1 Verrucomicrobiota bacterium
TCATCTTCATCACCGAGTGCAGTGAAAAAGGAAGAATCGAACCCTCAAGTTAGCTTTGAACCAGGCCTTTAAGCGTGTGGGCAAGGTCGTTGATCTCGGCTGACTTGTGAAATGAATCCATGAATCTGGTTCGTGGCTGTTTCTCATAGGATAAACAGGATTTTCTGACCTGTGAATCCTGCCCATCTTGTGAATCCTCTCGCAAAGGGTCATTGGCCCGAAACCCTTTCCCTCCTTGACCTATAGCCGCACACTCGCCTCAATGGCATCCTTCATCGCAATTTCTCATTCTGTGAAATGAAGCCCGCGTTTCTCCAACTCAAGCCCGTGCATCCATTGCGTATCGGCGTTCTCGTCCTCGGCGTTGTCGCCCTCCTTGCTGTTGGTGGCGCTTGGCTGTCGTGGCATTTTGAAGTGAGTCGGTTACGTTCCCCACAGAGCGTGATTGAGGAGACGGGCTTAAGATTGCCCGAGCACGCGCGCATCACAGCGACTCGGGCGCATTTGTTCTCTCTCGCTGACCGTGATAACTACGAGTGGCTCATCCAGTCAGACAGTTCTCTTTTGCCATGGGCGACCACCAATATGCGGGCCGAGACTGGCGGATGGGAGCAGATTCGACAGATGGCGGAGCTTGGGTTCTCAGAAGAAATTCCACCCAACGCTAAGTTTGGAGGCGTGTGGCGAGCGACTCTGCGCACCAGTCGAGGACGCGAGGAGACATCGTATTTGTATCTCGCCGACGATGGCAGAGTTGCTATTCTCGGGACGTTCAGACCATGACAATACCGCCTAAACATGCGCTGATACGAACCCGGCCATCGGGCCAAGGTTGCAATCGCAGGCCCTCGCTGATAGGGTCGCCGAGCTGGAGGCGTTCAGCGACTTAGCGCGTCTCCCGTAGACTGAAAGCCATGAAGACCAAGCTCCGAATTGCATTGCTCGCGACACTCAGCCTCATCGGTTTGCCTGCGGCATTTCTTTTCGGGCCGTCGCTGCTTCATCGTGCGCTGTTGGCGACGACATCCACAACTGAACTACAGCGACACCAATCTGAGTGGACGCGAATCGTTCAGTTGGAGCCACAAGCGCTCAACGGTCCCAATCGCGAGACGTTCCACCGATATTCGTCCGAAGCGTTCCGCTGGTTCAGGGTCCGTGGCATGATCGATCCGACATGCGAGGACACGACACCTACACGCGAGTGGCGTGAGCTTCTCGCTTACTTTATGGGCGGTCACGGCGCAGCACGCCCGCCGGAACTAGCCACCACACAGTGACACCGAATCCAACGTCGCCGAACAAAACGGATGCAGGCAGGAGGCTCGTATGGCAACTGTCGTGTCTTCGACGCTTACCCCTCGCCTCAATGGATTAATTCTGCGCAATCTCTCATCCTGTGAAATGAAGCACCCCTTTCTCCAACTCAACCCTGTCAGCCAAAATCGGATATCATAACATGGGAGCTGGAATCGTAATTATAGTTTGGAGCTTAATTTTAGGAATAAGCGTGCTCATTTGGATAGCTCTGGCTGGACTCGCGTTTTTCGGTTGGAAACAAAAAAAGAGATGGCTGAAATGGTGCGCAGGCATTCCAGCTGCACTATTACTCGTCCTCGGCATCGCAGTTGGTGGCTTTATCGTTTATGGAACGCTAAGATCCATGAGTCCAGTGGCTGTGTTTAAGGATAGTTTGGGAGTTCCCCCGCCAGCTAGTGTCTCGGATATTGAAAGTGACATATATTGGTTTGCAGACACCGGAAGTGTTTACCTGCGTTTTAAAATTTCGGAGAGCGATTTTAGGAAAATTGTTCCAAGCGACCTTGCTCAGCGAACTATGCAGAAGATGAAGGAGGACGTGCCTACGGAACTAGGGGCTGAAAGCCCAAAGTGGTGGACGTATGAATACAAAAATGATTGGATTTATTTACTCAGAGATACCTCAAATAGTGGAAGCCCAGGCCGAAAGGGATTTTATTCAGAAACAGAATATTTTGCGTATGATCCCAAAACTGAAATTGCTTACTATAGGTTTCTCGGAATAGACTGAATACATGAGGCTACCAAGGAGCTAGAGGGAAGAATGATCGAAAACTTCACCATCAAGGATTCGATCTACCTCGTTAGCGGCGAGGACACGCTCGATCTGCATAACAACTACGACATGACCGAGATCACGTATTCGGTTGCCGAACGACGTGCGACTTTAACCTGGGTTCGAAGCACCGGAGATTGGGTTCCTGCGACAGAGCCCTTGCAGCTACGAATAGAGTTTCATGGAGTCTCCTGTTTCCGTTTCATGCCACGAGATCCGCAGTTACCTTTCACCGAGGACAATTGCCTATCGAATGCGGGATATTGGACAGACGAGGACTGGTGTGACAGAGTGATGATTTGCGAGGCTGATCCTGAACCCCACTGGCTCAGAGCGTTTCAGTTCCAATCGGGGGCCATCGTCGCAATCGCAGCGGACGAAGCAAAGGCAATCATAAGACGCTAACCAGACGAGACACATCAAATCCTATCAGCAGCCCTGTTTAAATGATCTTCCGCACCTTCAATATCAACCCCGTGATCGACGCCCACCCCCACTGGTAGGGCTGCGCGCTCTTTGACGCCCAACTAACAACGTCACTCGATGAAGTTCCGCATCTGTCTGTTAGCTTTTCTCGTGCTTGTTACGGCAGCCACTGCCTATTCGAGTGGACGGTGGGCATTCTCTCTTATGGTTCCACCACAAGCTATACCCGCCTTCCTGAGTTTGGTTGCATCACTTCTGTTGTTGGTTCCCCGGACTGGCGATTCATCATTCTGGAATCGCTGGCACACCAGATTTGGTATGCTGGGGCTTTGCTGGCTGTTCCTTATTGCGCCGTCCCTCGCTGATGATGGATTCTTCAAGATGGGTCGTCGTGCTCACATTCGATCATTGTTCTCGCCAGAGTTGATCGCTGAGGTTAAAGCTTCCGCATCGAAACTCTCAGCAAGGAAGAGTTATTTCGGAGTCGTGAGCTTATCCCCATCAGACCTTCCGCTAGCCGTTGGTTCTACCACATGGGGATTCCCAGGTGATGCATCATGCGCATTCGATGATGCAGGCCGCCTGACTTCAGTGGATTTGACTTGGGGTGGAGGACTCATCGCACATCACGGTCTAGTCATCTCAGACAAGCAGATACCTTTGAATGGTGAGGGTTTCCACTTCACTGACGATCAGGGGAGAGACATCGTCGAGCATCCTCAAAGGTATTACCCACTCTATCCAGGCTCCTACATCCTCATCGACAACCACTGATACAGCCCCACCCATACCCACGAACAAGGCCTAACCCTCAAGCTAGCCTTGGATCGGGCTTCAAAAAGTGTGAGCAAGGCCGTTGATCTCGTGGCCCGAGTCCGTAGCAAGTGGTTCTTGAAGTGCAGCCACTTGCAACACCTCGGCTTCTTCGTTCCGGCTTTCCCTCTTTTACCCCTCATCTTTTACCAAATGCCTGGGCCTTGGACAAATGGCCGGGGGGGGCTGCCAGAGTGGTCCGCACAGTCCTCTGTGCGGAACGAGCGTACAATGGACTGCCATGCCGCACAGAGGACTGTGCGGACCAGTAAAAGAGGGTGGATAAAAAACAGGGGGTGGTTCTAGAGCCTGAACCTTTTCAGCCTTTTCAGCACCCCACCTATGAGATCCCTGCCGGTGGCCCGCGACCCGAAGTGACCGCTGCTAAATCGCAGGCCCTGCATGACCAGCTCAGCACCTGCCGCACCCTGGCCAACAGCGCCAGCAAAGATCAGGACGACGCGCTGAAGGCCAAAAATGCCGCCCTCCGAAACAGCGCCGACAGCTCATCGCCCTGGTCGATGAACTGCAACTGCGCCTCTCCGACGACGACGCCCGCTGGTAGGTCTTTGGCCTGAACATCCCCGCCAATCCCCGCCCACCCGAACCTGCCGAAGATCTGGTCCTCAGCAGTGCCGGCCTAGGCCGCATCATCGCCGAATGGACCCCCGGCACCCGCAGTGACGACGACCGCATCCTCATCATGATCGTCGGCGTGGACGCCGACTACCGCGAGTACGGCAAAAGCGGCGGCGACGGCGAAGAGCTCCTCAAAAACCTCCCCAGCGGCGCGACAGTGAAAATCAAGATCATCTCCCTCAACGGCAGCCTAGAAGCCCCCACTGGCCCCGAGGCCCAGATCGTTGTAGATTAACAAAAGAAGGTAGGGCGGCTGGAAGGTGGGGCGGCTGGTCCTCCAGCCGCCGTGATCCGGCAGGTGATCTTCTGCGTCCACACACCCTCACCGGCATCCCTCGGCCTTCGATGACCGGCGCTTGGGAGACCAAGCGCCCTACCTCAGAAACCATCCTTGACCCATAGCCGCCCGCTCGCCTCAATGGCACCCATCATCACAACCTCTCAACCTGTGAAATGAAGCGTGAATAAACAACTTGTAACAGCACCATGAAATCACCTGAACAGATCTTTGAGGAGGGCAAGCGGCTACGTCGCAAACGGAACGAGTATAAAATAGCCCTCGCAGAACTTAGGCGCACCACGGGGAAAAATCGTTGGGGTGGATTCGGATACATATTAATTGCGGGGCTATTGGGTTGGTGCGGCCATGATCTTTTCATGAGCCCAGAACCAATGACGAAATCTGACGGATTTTCTCAATTGGTGTTCGCACTAGTTATATTTAACCAGCTTCACGCAGGCATCTCACAGCTATGCCAGGATCCGAAGGATACTGCGTTACTTTATCTCATTGACGAAAAACTGGAGGAGTATGAAAAGGAGCTAACAAATAGATGGAACTGAGCCACCACTGCGCCAAGCAAGCGTCTCGCTCTCATGACATTAGGCACCAGCATATGCTATGAATACCAGACCACTTCCCGATTGGCTTCTAGTGTGGTTTCAGGAAGCTTTGCTCCATGAGATTTATCCTGCCATTCGTGCCAACGCTGTTGGTTCCCACCGACACCCATCGGCCATCCATGAACGGCGCTTGCAGGAGCAAGCCGCCCTACCTCAGAAACCCTCCTTGACCCATAGCCGCCTCCTCGCCTCAATGGATTCCTTCATCGCAATCTCTCAACCTGTGAAATGAAGTTCCCTTTTCTCCAACTCAAGCCTGTTATTTCCACAAAAAACTGTGGGTGAATCTGATTCGTCCACAATTTAGTGTGGATAAACAATGTTACGGC
>JAPLUM010000401.1 GCA_026397605.1 Verrucomicrobiota bacterium
GACCTCCGTCCCAGCGCGGAACTTGTCTCCGCCATCGATCGTCTCGTGGCCATGAACGGTATCTATGAAGATAGCCCCGGTGTCGCCATCTTCATCCGCGTGTCGGGAAAGTTGCATTTTCAAAAGGGCTACGGTTTGGCCAATGTGAAGGCGCAGGCTGCTGTCACGCCCACCACGTTGTTTGAACTCGCCTCCTGCTCCAAGCCCTTCACCGCCACAGCCATCCTCATCCTGGCAGATCGTGGCCTGCTCACGCTCGATGACGACGTGCGCGACTACATCCCCGAGCTGCCCGAATACGACGGCGACAATCCCATCCTCATTCGCGATCTCCTGCAGCACACCTCCGGCCTGCCCGAGTACTTCGACTTTGATGATGAAGGCGTGCTCATGCGCCACAAGACCTACGCCGTGAACGAGGACTACCTCGGCATGTTCGCCAAGTTGAAGGAGGACTACCCGCTGGAGTTCCGCACCGGCAGCAAGTTTGAGTACACCAACAGCAACTTCCTCCTGCTCGCCAGCATCGTGCAACGCGTGGCGAAGAAGCCCTTCGCAGAATTTGTGCGCGATGAGATCTTCATCCCCGCCGGTATGCAGCACACCTTCATCTGCCAGAGCCCGAAGTCCGTGCCGCAAGAGGACCAAGAAGAATACAACCGCGCCCTCGGCTACGAATGGCGTGAGAAAAAGGAAAGCTGGAAGCCCAGCTGGGGCACCCCGCTCGATTGGTCACAGAAAGTCATGGTCGTGGGAGACGGCGGCGTGTGGTCAAACCTCGAAGACATGGCCAAATGGGACAGTGCCGTGCGCGCCAAGAAATTCCTCAAACCCGCCACCTGGAAGGAAGCGCTCACACCTTCAAAGACACGTAAAGGCAAGGTGCTGGAATACGGCAAAGGCTGGTTCATTTACGCCAACAACGACGGATCTGTCTATGGCTACGGCCACGACGGCACCTGGGCCGGATTTGAGAATAGCTACTACCGCCACCTCGGCACCAATCGCAGCACCGTCATCCTCAGCAATCGCGATACACTCGACACCGATGACCTGTGGACAGCTCTGGACGCGCTGGTGGAAAAACATGTGGGGGAGTGATTTAGACAGCCCTCCAGCCTCCGCGCCACGTTCAGGGCCAACCCACCGTGTCACCTCAAAAAGCAATTTCTCCGCCAATCAACTCGGCTGAAACCCAATCCTCCGCCGAATGTGTAATCCAACACCCATGAAGCCATCACAGACGTAATCCTAGGTTCAGGCATGGAAGATCGTTGAGTTGCGCCAGGGCTTGGTTTCACAAGGTTTCTTGGACTCGAAGCGGCTGTGTCTTGGGTGGCACCGCCCGAGAGGCGAAAAGCCTTGTGGAATCAATGACGGATGTAAATCGGCGGTCAGCCATTCCTGAATCTAGAGTAAAGAATCACACTTCATGATGCGCTCCAAGTTTCTCCAATTCATGACGGCATTGGCAGCACTGCCGATGTCGGCTTGTCGTCTGCTTCTCCCTCAGCCGACGCGGCCCCTGCGGAAGCTCCAATTTGAGCCCAACGGAAACGAGGCTCGGGAACTCGTGCTACTCTTGCCGGGACGATTGAGTCCGCCTGAGGAGTTTGTTCAATTCGGCCTTGTGGACCTTATCCAGAAGGAGCGCCCAATGGCGCGAATCGTGGCTCCCGATCTGCATCTGGGCTATTACATGAGTGGTCTGGTGGATGCCTGCCTGCATGAGGAAATCATTGACCCGGCAAAAAAACAGGGGCTGAGAGTCACGATCATCGGCGTCTCCATGGGTGGACTCGGGGCACTCACCTACTCCCTTCGCTACCCTGGGCAGGTGGACGAAATGTTTCTCCTCTCGCCCTTTGTTGGCGACAAGGCGCTGTTGGCTGACATCGAGCAAGCTGGCGGCCTGGAGAAATGGGAGAGTCCAGTGGGAACTCCGCGCAACAAGGCCGAGGCACTTCAGAAAATGTGGAGCGAGATCAAGCGCCAGTGGCTTCCTCGTTCAGGTCCGCCTTTTCCCATCTCGCTCGCCGTGGGGAAAGACGACAGACTGCTATCCAGCAATCGATTCTTTGCGCCCTCCATCTTGAAGCCCCATCAACTGATCGAGATCGAGGGCGGGCACGATTGGGATTGCTGGAGACGAGGAACGCAGATCCTGCTCTCGAACTCGAAGGTCTGAATGCACATCTGCCAACCGATTGCTTTTGAGAATCTCAGGTTCATCTGGCCCTGAGTTAGGCTCGCGCTCACCACCAGCGATTTTGTCAATAATGGCAAAGCCAGTAGCAGAAAAATACCAGGCATTAACTGCGGCACCGAAACTTCTTGGAAGCCCATAAATGTCCTGCTCAAAGATGACCGAAGCCTCGTCCTCAAAGCCGATTGAATCACTTTAGGTCGAAGCGACCCTCATTTTACCAACAAATGCCCAATACCAAAATAGCTTGGCACTGGGGGGAGGAAAGCTATGCTCATGTTCGTTGAATTTCCTATTAGAGTTTTTCACTCGCTGATTCACTATGAAACGCATCGCTCACCGCTTCTCATCCGCCGCACTGTTCATCATTGTAGCTATTGGGTTATCCCTTCACACATCGGTGACTGCCTCCGATCAGTCTCAATTAAAACTCTTTGGTAAATGGACCGCCACCCCCACGCAGTTCAATCTCGGCGACGGGCAAGGCTCCACGGCACTATCGTCGAAATGGGCTGTCGTCGGTGCTTGGTCGGCAGAGGATCGAGGCGCGGTAGATGAGGGCGCGGTCCAGGTCTTCAATGCGGCTACCGGTGCCTGGGTGCGCAAGCTGCTGCCTCCGGGCCCGGCGGCAGCGAATCAGTTCTTCGGCTTTGCGCTGGCGCTCAGTGGCGACACCTTGATTGTCGGTGCTCACGGCACCAATGGGGGGAGGGGAGCGATTCACCTCTTCAATTTGGCGACCGGAGCCTTGATCCGCAGCATCCCCAACCCGACCGGCGTGCCAGCCGAATACTTTGGTGCAGCCGTTGCCATTAGCGTAGACTTCGTTGTCGCAGGTGCCTACGGTGCCAACACGAACGCGGGGCGCGTGGACCTCCTGGATTTAAAAACTGGCTCGCGGACTCGTTCGATCGTGGCCAGCCCTGCGGTCAGTAATGCCTTGTTTGGCAGCGCCCTCGCTATCGAAGGCAATATCCTGGCGGTCGGCGCACAGGGAGATAACGCCAACACGGGCAAGGTGTATTTCTATTCCGTGACACTCTACGGTTACGATCTGATTCGAACCCTCGTCCCCAGTGGAGCCGCAGCGGGGACTTACGCGGGGGCCTGGCTAGCCATGTTTCAGGGCCGAGTGGCCATCGGCACCAACTACAGCGGCAAGGCCTTCCTCTTTGATCTGGCCACGGAGTTCGAACACGCACTCTTGCCTGTGAGTCCAGCGGGAGATGGCACATATGGCAATTCGGTGGCCATTAATCATGAGTATGTCGCCGTCGGTCAGCGGTTCGCGACCAGCAACAGCGGTGCCGTGCATTTGTTTAATTCCAGCGGAGTTGAAGAGGACACGATCCTGTCACCGGGGGGAACGACCGACCCACAGAAGTTTGGTGCCTCTGTCTGCCTGGACGGCAACACGTTGCTGGCGACCGCACCCGAAGAAAGCACACAGGGAACCAAGGTAGGTGCGGCCTACCTCATCAAACCGCTCACGGGCTTGATGAACTATTTCAAAGTAGCCGCCAAGGGCGACTTCGCCCCCGGCCTGCCCCATGTTAATTTGGGCACCACTGGAGAGGCTTATATCAATCGCTTCGGCAAGACAGCATTCATCTCAGGCCTCGCCGGAGCAGGCGTATCGAGCAATGCCAACGGGGCGTTTTGGAACTACGCGGCGGATAGCGTCTCTCGCTTCACCGCGACCGGTTCAGAATGGGGCGGGGGAGTGACCGTGAGTCGTGTTTTAAGGATGGTCCTCAACAACACCGATTATCCCTCATGCCAAGTCACGCTCCATGGCAGCGGGATCAATTCCAGCAACAATGTAGTGATGTATCTTGGCGGCGGAGCCATTCGGACCGGCACGTCGATGGCTGGGATAGGGTTGAGCGGAACGCCCTCTGCCTTCCTGGATCTGGTCCAGTCGCACGCAGCTGGTTCGTTCCGTCTCGGCTGTCCGTTGACGCTGCGCGTCGGGTTAGACGGAGTGACTCTGGCCAGTGATTCTGCGGTGTTCATCTTTAATACCCTCGGGCTGCCAGAGTTTACTCTGATCAAAGAAGGTAGCCCAGCTCCCGCCTCGCTGGTTGGAGATGTTGCCCTAGGGCAGCTCGCGCCACGCCTTTGTTATGTCAACAGCAGCCAGTATTACAGCGCCGCACTCACTGGCACGAGTGTCTCGACCGGCAACAATGCCGTGGTGCTCGGACGCACAGCGGCAGGCGTGCAGTCGGTAGTCGCTCGGAAAGGCGATACGGTGGTCGATGAATTGGGTGTTGCGACAGCAGGCATCACCTATTCCAGCTTCATCGGCGAGGCTTCCAATGATCTCAATACCGCCTTTTACCGGGCTACGATAACGGGCGCTCCGGGCGCTGGAGTCACCACCGCCAACAACGAAGGCCTATGGGCCTATGATCCCACCTTTGCCATTCGTCGGCTCATGGTGCGAAAGGGCAATAGTGTCCTCGAAGTGGGCTCCGGCAGCAGGATTGCCCGCATCATCAGTTTCTGGGGCACGGCCAACCTTGCCACAATTGAGCAGGCCATTGTGCTGGTGCAGCTCTCGGGATCAGGAATCAATGCGAGTAACGACCAAGTCCTCCTGCTGGCCCAGTCTGACAACGATTCCGTCCGCATCCTCATGCGTGAAGGGGACCCCGCTCAAGGCTGCCCAGGAGCGAAGATCGGCGTCATTAGCCGCGTCGAATCCGACCCCATCTCG
>JAPLUM010000652.1 GCA_026397605.1 Verrucomicrobiota bacterium
ACGATGCCGTTGACACTAGCTCCAGAATAAATCGCGTTGTTGCGGCTGCGCTCGTATTCGGTGGGTGGGTGTGCGCGGTGCCAAGCGAGCAGCGTGGAGAGAACTCCTTGGGTGCCTGTCGGGGAGGTATTGTCCGCGAGCATGAGATCAACGGTGTCTGTGTCGGAGCCATCATAGCGGACCATCATGTAAAGCTGGGCACGGGCGACGATGCCTTTATCCCGATCCAGTGGCTCCCACGAATTGCCGTCAGAGAAGGATTCTGGCGCAAAGGGGTCGCTGTTGACATTGGCACCTTCATCAAAGGGAAGGTTCGAGCGCAGGCTGTTCACGGTGTCTTTGCAGGGGAAGAGATGATGAATGTCTGAGTAGTCTGGGCCTGTATCGCCGACACCGTCGCTGCGTGGCCAGACGTGCTCACGATTCCAGCCGCCATTGATATTCGCAGAGGTTTTTGGCAGTGAAGCATTCGAGTAAAGCAGACGAACATTGGCGCTGGTGGTCGCGTCTTCGTCGATGACCTGCATGACCTCATCCACAGTGCCATAGTCAACGACGGTGTGACCGTCGATGATGTTGTGCAGCGCGTTTTGAAGGGGTGTGCCAAGCAGACCAGCAGCGCTGCTGTAGTAGTTGGCAAGGCCTACGTTTGGCGGTGTTGTGACTTCGCTGAGGGTGAGGTTCAGGAAGACCATGTGATGGTCTGTGATGGAGGTCGCATCGCTGATCGTGCCTGGGACCGTTGCAGGCCAGAAGACACCGCCGCTATTCACCACGAGGCCGTATGAGGATGGCAGGGCGTAATCGACTCGGACACCACTGCTGAAGGCTGCGGTGTCATCCGGGTTGGGGCCGGTACCGCCGCCGGGGACGAAGGTGGAGTTCACCAATGGGTTCGGCGTGACGGCGGTTCCGCCAATGGTTAAATTGCCGCCAATGATTCGCTTGATGGCAGGGTCGGTACTGTCGCCCTCATTGTTATCCGCGTTTTGGTCACCGCAGATGATGAAGCGTGTATTGGCTGGCAGACCACCCGAGCGAGTCGCAAACGTTTCCGTGTCATCGTAGATGTAGGCGGAGGTCGCACCGGGTGTCACGTAGTCGTTCCAGAAGCGGATTTCATCACTGTTACGGCGGCCATTGTGATCGACTCCAGCGGTCCAAGGCGCACCGGAATCAAAAACGGGCGGTGTAGGATGGCTGGCAAGGATGTGGACGGGTGTGCCGTTCACGAGGACTGGAACGTCCGCGTGATTCTTGGAGGAGAGGCGGAAGACATTCAGCTCGGCTGTGGAATACCAATCAATCGGAGTGCCGTTGGCTGGATTGTCTGGCAGATCAGCGCCTGGCATGTCTTTCCAGAGGAATTTTTGGAAGGTGCGGATGTTCGCCGTATCGATTGGATACTTGGAAAGCACGACAAAGGCGTATTGACCAAGATGCGTGCCGAAGCCGAACGCGTCCTCACCATAACCAGCAGCTCCTGGGGTGGAAACGACGCTACCATTGTTATCGAGATCGAAACCGGAGTGAACGCCCGTGTTTGCAGGGGCAATGAAGGCGTATGGGTAATAGACTGGGTTTTCTCCGTTCTGTGCGACTTCGAGGTAGTTCTCTTTGAAGCGCTTGAGGGCCAAGCCTTTCGCATCGTAGTCAAACTCGTTGATGAGGATGACGTCATTATTGTTGTTCTGAATGACGCGGGCGATCTTTTTCGCCTGGTCGCTGGTGACGGTGCCGAGTTCAGTGATCAGTGCGCCCGCAGTATCCCGGAAGAGTGAGGTGTTGTAGGTAGCGGCTTTGAAGTTATTGGTCGTCGAAACGATGGTGTTGGTGACGTTGATCGTCACTTTTTCCAGCGTTGAATTGCTACCGTCAAAGGACTGCACACGTAGCTCGTGAGAACGTGGGCTCTCGAGTTGAAGCGCTGCGGGATTGGCGAGTGTGATCGCACCAGAATTTGGGTTAATGGCGAAGGCGCCCGTTTCGAATCCTTTCTCCAAGAAGCAGAGCTGGCCTCCTTCAAAGAGTGCCTTTGATGCAACGAGGCCGGTGGTGACGGAGTGGGCCTGAATGTCAAAGAGGAAGAGCGAGCCTGCTTCTTCACCGAAGAGTGTGGAGACATCGATGATGCCGGAGGATTCCCAGTTGCCAACATCGCTTGGATTCGTGTCCGTAGAGCCGAGTGGCAAGACGGTGGAGCGATCTGTCTGCGCAATACGCACCGCCGCGCCCGTCGTCGCATTGAGACGCCAGATGGAGGTCTCAAATCCAGCCGCGCCGAAGCTGCCGACTTGGTTTGACTGATCTTCCTGCACGTAGATAAAGCCGTCGTCAGCCCAGTCGAGATTGTCTGGGCAGCGCAGGCCTTCCTCAGGCGTAGCGAACTGACCGCCGCCAGCCACGTCACCATCATAGAGGATGCGCAGCGCTCCGCTGGTCGGCACGCCTGAGGCAAAGTCGATGTCGATGATGTATGTGTCGCCCCAGTTATCCAGCGGATACAATGAACCGCGTCCAGTGGAGGTGAAGGCGACCATGCTACCATCCGTCGGACTGGTGCTGAGATCTTCAGGACGCGAGAAGGAGAACGCACCTGCTGCATCAGCCTCGGCTTGCAGCGTCGTGTCATTTTTATATCCAGCGGCATCATGTCCGGCAGTGCCTGCATTGGTGGCGTTGCGCGCATTGATCGCCACCCAGGTGCCCGCGCGGGTCAGGCCGTTGCCATTGGTGCCATTGAACTGCTGCGGCGTGAGGTTGCCGTTTGTGGCTTTCCACACATAGAGCTGGCCACCGCTGAGCCCGTTGCGCTGGAGGAAAGTGCCTGCTGCATTCTTCACGCCGACATAAAGATAAAGCGGAGTGCCCTGCGCATCATCACCGAGCAGGAAGGCCACATGCGTCGTGTTACCCGTATCGACCAATGCCGCATTTTCCCAAGAACCACGGCCCATGTCTGGCAGCGCCCAGAAGTCGCCATTTGAGGTATCCAGTGCCCACATCGTGCCGCCATGCGGATGACCAAAAGCAGTCGATGTCTCTTCACCAGTGAAGTAGATACGATCCGCAAGACCACGACCAGCGCCCCAGAGATTTGGCTCAAAAAGGGAAGACGAGCACATGCGGTCAAGGCCGCCGAGTTCAAGCTGTGCCGTGCTGGTGACGACAGTGCCGCTACGATCATACATGCGAGCGATAGCGAGACCGCTATCGACCACTTTGCGGCTGCCCTTGTCGATGTCGAAGTAAGTGACGCGAGCACCTCCCTTGGTGATAACGGTGCCATTTGCCAATGTCCAAGGATAACCCGCAGAGCCAGAGGTTGGCAGTTCGATCTCATGATTCATGAACACACGCACCGTGGTCGCATTGAGAGAATAGGCACCGAGTCCGTCCGGAGTGCCCACAGGAGAAAAAGCGCCCGCACTGGATGCATTCAATGCGCCGGTTGCTCCCTGAAAGGTATCACCCACGGTCCAGACTGGATCCACGAGGTAACCAGCACCAGGTGTGCCCTTGATCATCGTCGAACCACCACTGCCGCCGAGGATGGCGTATTTCACACCTTCGTTGCCGATGATGGCTGGATTGAGATCACCGACGACAGTTCCCGCCCGTGCATTTTCAGAAATGCTGAAAGGACCAAGTGCGGTGATCGGCGGTTGCGATGTGGTGAAGTCCCAGGTGGTCGTGTCCGTGAAGCCTGCATAGTCGTTTCCAGAAACGTCCTCGATAGCGCCAGCCGTGACTTGCACATAGTAAGTGTTCCCAGAAACCAGCGGACTGGTTGGATCAATCGTCACCGTGGCATTGCTCACGGTGACTTGTGTCGAAGTGACATCAATGGCTTCCACCAGGACATTGCCACTGGTGTTAAAGATGGAGATCGTGCCGGAAGCTCCCTTCTGAACAAGTTCATTGAAGCGAATGGAAAGGTTCGAGCTGAGAGGGAATCCACTGAAGCCATCAGCTGGAGTGAATGCGGCGACCGTTGGCACAGTGTTGTCGATGCCAGGCGTCTGATTGACGGTGAGCTTCAGTGATGGATCGCCTGGATCGAAGGTGTTGCCTTTACCCGAATAAGTGATGGCTGTGGTAGGCGTCGTAGCGGCCAGGATGATACTGAATTCAGCTCCCGCATTGAGCTGGGCGAGTAGCGCAGGTTCGACAGCACTCAGGTTAAGCGTGAAGGTGTTTGGTAGACCGCCCTGTGCCCCTGTGGTAGCCGGAGTGAAAGGGAACACTCCGAGTGAAACGGGAGCGAAGGTGTAGTTCGCGTTATTGATGCCGTTGGTTGTTGCCGTGTTAAAAGTCTTGCCCGCGAAGTTGCCGTTCATCTGATCGGTGGTGAGGAAAAACTCCAGTGTCGAGCCTGCGGCGAAGGTGCGGTTATTCGTCGTCAGCGTGTATTCCGCAGTCACGATGTTGTCGATGTTCGCCGAGCCTGGCAGCACGAAATCCACCTTGCTGAACCTGAAGTTCGCGATGCTATAGACCGCAAAGGTGCCCAAGGCGCTTCCCTCTGCATAGTGATCTGCCGAAGCGGAACCGCCGGTCGGTCTAGCTGCACCAGTCGCGGAGGTGAGAGTGGTTGCCATGTAGGCTTGCTGAGTGATGCCAGTGGTGAAGTTCCACGTCGTAGGATCACTGATGCCTGCATAATCATTACCAGCGATGTCTTCGATGGCACCTGATGGAATTTCCAAAAAGTAACCCGTGGAGTTCACAAACGGAGTCGTAGGCGTGATCGTCACCGTGCTGCCAGCAACCACGACCTGCGTGGAAGTCACGGCAATCGTGTCAAAAATACCGCCACTGTTTTTAATGAGAATATTGCCCGTACCTTTTTTGACCGCCTCATTAAAAGTGATGGATGGCGTTGCCGAGTTAGCCACACCGGTCGCATCGTCCAGCGGAGAAAAGCTGGTGGCAAGCGGCGCAGTCACATCAGGGGTGAGTGTCGTGAAGTTCCACGCCGCATTGCCGCTTATCCCCGCGTAGTTGTTGTTTGCGATGTCCTGGATAGCTCCAGCAGGGATTTCAATGTAGTAGCCCGTTGTGTTCGCAAACGCTGTAGCATGAGTGATCGTCATAGTGCTACCAGCAACGACGATCTGGCTCGAAGTGATGGCGATGGTTTCAAAAATCGAGTCATCGCTACTGCGCTTGATCAAGATGTTGCCCGTTGTGCCTTTTTTCACTGGTTCGTTGAAAGTGATGCTCGGAGTGGTGTTGGTCGCCACGCCTGAGGCGTTGTCGGCAGGCGAGAACGTGCTGGCGAGGGGTGCAACCGTGTCACCGCCGCTTGCAGTTGCGTTGACTTGTAGATTGTCGATCCGGTTGTTGCCTGTGGTGGTCGTCGCGCCGCTCACAGTGTAACGAAGACGAACATTAGATTGTCCATCGACCGCGTTGATCGCAGTCAGATCGACCAGTGGCGCAAGCGCGAAAGTGGTTGAAGTCGTTGCTGTGTTCACTCCTGCAATTGTCGTGAAGGCGCCTCCTGCGACACTGTAGGACCAGACGCCAGAGCTGAAACCTGAGGCTGTGCCACGCGTTGCAAAGCTCACAATTGGGTCAGCGAAACCAGTGAGGTTCAATTGCAACTCAATGAACGAATTGTTCCCAGCGTTGCTCACCAAACTAAGGGACTCCTCAGCCGGATCTGCGCTGAGCACGTTTAGTGTGGAGCCACCAAAGTCATCCACCAGCCCGGTGAAACCTGTTAGCGAGAGTGTTCCTGCACCTTGATTGGCTGCAATCGAAGTCGGCACACCACCAGCGCCTGGCGCACTGGCCGTGGTAATGGAAAGAGAATTAAAGTTCCAATAAGAGACGACATCTGCGATGCCGCTTTGAACTGATAAAAGCCCAATGATGAGCGTGAGGATGATTTTTTTCATGGCTTCGGATTGGTTCCGCCATGTCATTCACCTACTCTCCATCATCTGCACTTCATGCTACGTGAATCATTCGACACTGCCTGTTTTGTCACATCTATTTATGTAACGCTGTGCGTGAGCAGATCGTCACATTCGCTCATGACGAGCACAGCGTTCTACGATCCATTTTTCTGGCCGATGAACATGCCATAGTGCCAAAGTCCAGTGTAGGCTGCGTGACGACTATCGACTAAAGGCGTGAACTTTGAGCGCAGGACTGGCCACAGATGACTTTCCATACGCACATGATTCACACCCATCCAGCGGCGGAACATGTCAGACTGAGTGTGCGAAAAATCAACGACACTCATGTGCCCGCCAGCACGCAAATCTTGTGATGCGGCCTGAATGGCTTTTTCCCAACCTGGATTAAACATGGTTAGGGCATAAGAGCACAAAACGAGATCGAAGTCACCGCTGACAGGTTGATCGTAGCACTGCTGCAAGAGCGTGACACTGCGGACTTTTTGCTGCGCCACTTTCAGCATGTCAGAGGAAAGATCCACACCGGTAATCTCAGCCAATGGAAACAGGCGACGCAGGCTTAGCAAGTTCCGCCCGGTGCCACAACCAACTTCCAAGATGCGCTTTGGGCTTCCAATACCTGCTATGCGGTGAAGGATTCGTTCACGACCAAAGAGAAAGCTCCAGCGCGTAGCATCATAAATTTTGGCGTGCATGGCGTAGTAACCATGCAAAGCGGATTCAGGTGCTGTGGCAATCATGCGAGGACTTCTGCAAAGTGGGTGCTGCCGTAAGTGCCCACACGATCTAGGCGGTGCATGGCTTCCGTGCGTTCTGGTTGGAAGCGTAAGCGTGCACGAATCTCATCTGGAACAAAACTCAAATCCAAGCCTGCGGACCGCATCAGGATCTTCGTTCCTGGACGGCTATTGGCCAAGATCAGATCCCACTCCTCGCGTAGCGCTACGGGATCATTCCATGCCAGCCAATCCTGATGATCTAACAAGACGTAGTGTGAGTAGCTGCCAGGGTTTTCACGCAGGAAATTGGCAACAGTGCCTGAATAAGGCTTCAGGCGATCCATGCGCTGACGCAGCATCTCTTGATTTTCGCGGCGAAGGTAATTGGGGCAGCAATGCAGGGTGTAGGAACCCGTGATATAGACACGCCAGAAATAGTTATCCTCAATGGGTAACTCGGTCATCACATGCTTCAATTTGTCTTTCACATAACCTGTGAGACCACCTGGATAAGAGTCCTCGATGAGTTTGATTTGCGGACGCGGCACACCGAGTAATGTCATCAAAGCCGGTTGACGAATGAGCCAATTCGTAAATTTACCCCAAATCTCTCCTTCGATCAGTTCATAGGCTTGAGTCTGTTCTTCCAGAGATTTGGCATCCAACAAACAGACGGCAAAGTTTTTGATGTTGGGACGCAAGCGGAACAGAGCATTTCCCATCACCCAGGCTGCTACGCCAGAGGTGCCATGATAGTAGAACGACTTCTTTAAACTCTTCGGATTAAAAAATCCAATCCGCCGGTCCCAAAAGCCCTGCGCAGATTCGGTGAGCCGAGCACGCACGCTTTGATAGATGGCTGTGTAATCCATGTGGGATCCGATCCCAAACATCTCAAAAAGATCATCAAAATCATTTCTCTTGATGAGGGCCATCTTTAATTCCAACAACGCATTCTGGCGATGATTCACATCAATGGCATGAATTTGCGCTGGATTATCCAACAGGTAATCCAGAGAGTTGCACCCAGCACTGGTGATCATGACCACGCTGCTATCAGCATCTAGCTGCATGAGTTCTCGGTCGATCCGTGGATCCTCCCAGGCACAGTTATAGATTAAATTGGAGCCATGAACATGCTGAAAGAGCTTGTCGTGTGCAGCTTTTAACTTTGTGGGTGCTTTGGCTTGTTGGAGCGACTGAGTCATAGGCGATTCGTGTCGATTAGCTTACTTTGCTCGACGCCGACAGCTGATCAACGTGACAAAGCCGACAAATAGCAGCATCGCACGCGACGGCTCAGGGACGGAGCCTACGGTGATGGAGCTACCAGTATCATCATAAACCCAGTCGTGAATCACGCCGCCAGATGTGTTATTGGTGAATGTAGCGCGCATCCAACCGTAGTAGGGACCAGCTGAGGTATCGGTGGTAAAACGAAAACCGAGAAAGCCTTGCTGCCCAACGCTGAATTGATTCACCGCCACGCCTAGATGAGAAATGGGATCTCCAAAGCCTCCGAAACCTGTAGAATAAGTATTAGCGCCACTGACCAGCTCACCGTTGTAGAAACGCAGTGCTGGCGCTGTGTTATCTGCTACGATGCGGGCCACCTGAAAACTACTGTGGGTTGCTACTCCAGAACCACCGAAAAAGGGATTGATATCCCAGCCCGTAAATTCTGAACCAGAGACTGCTGCATTGTCGATATTAATGTAGATGCCGTCAAGAGTTGTCGGAATAACAATGTTCTGCACACCACTATAAACCAGAGCTGCCTGTGCTGGATGCTGCGAATAGACAGCAAATCCAATGATGAGATAAATGAGTTTTTTCATAAGGCTAGAAGAGGTAGAAAATCAATTGTTTGTCACCGAGACACGGAAGAAACGGGCCTTCTTGCCATTGACGAAAAATGGATAACGGACAGTCACCACCTGATAGGTTCCGTCATCGGCAATGATTGTCGGATTCACGACGCTGGACTGCCAAGTCGAGAGATCAGGACTGAACTGCACCGTGTAGGTGAGTCCCGCAGTGGATTGATCTTTGCGGCGACAGAAGGCAGCTCTGAAATCAACCCCCGTGCTAGTGCTAGCAATGCTGACATCAGGCTGACCGCGCTTGGTGATGACTCCGTTAGTGACTTCGAGTTTTCCAGCATCACTCGCACCGGGATTCGTGCCAAAAGCGAATTCGACAAAGTTGCTGATACCATCATTGTCGCTGTCTGAAGTCGAGTCGGCAGCGCTGTTGCGATTGAGGCCGTTGGCGATCTCGAATTCATCGGTGAGACCATCACCGTCACTGTCAGCAGCACCGGCTTTTATGATGGTGTAGTTGTCAGGTGCGCTGCCGTCGGACTGGATGAAGGTGGCGACGAGGGTGTTGCCATTGATGTCGAGATTGACAGTGCCGACTTGGCTGTAGCTGATGTACATGGCGGTGTGATTGATCGAGCCGCCGTCGGCCTGGCCTGACATGCCGGCGGTGTTATAGATGGCTCCGAAGTGGTCACGCGGGCCGGTGAGCGGCTTCATGTAGGCTCCGTTCGGCGGAATGACAGTGCCTGCGACGGTGGCGGTAGCGGTGAAGTTATTGGCGGCGTTGCGGATGACGCCGCCTGCATTCGTGGTGAAGCCGGTGGTGCTGCCGTTGCCCGCGTTTTTCTTCATCGCGGCAGTGATGGTGCCGGTGGTGCCGTAGTTGCCATCGAGGAGCACGCTGCGCTCGTAGTTGTGGCTGTGACCCGTGAGCACAAGATCGACACCGCCTGCTTCAAGGATGGGATTGAAGTTCGTGCGCATTTCGACCATGGCACCTTCGGTGTCGCTGTCATGACTGCCTTTGGAATACGGCGGATGATGGAAGAAGGCAATGATCCAGGTCCGCGTGGTGCTGGCCAAATCCTGCCGGAGCCAGGCCGCCATCGGGCCGTCTTCGTTCACACCGGTGGTGGCAGGATTATCGACGGTGCGGAAGGAGGAGTTCGAATCGAGGCAGACGAAGTGAATGTTGCCGTAGTCGAAGCTGTAGTAGTGCTCTGTGCCGCTGGCGACGCCGCCGGCTTCACCAGCTGTGGGGAAGGTGAACATGTCGAAGTAAGGATACGAATACGGCGCACCGACGCCGCTGGGTGTAGTGTTGTTGGCGTCGTGATTGCCCAGCGTGCTCCACTGCGGCATCTTGCGGAAGATGGTGGGATACATGTTCCAGTAGCCCGTTTGGTATTCGGTGTCGGTGCCAGCATTGTAGGCATTGTCACCGAGTTGCAGATTGAAGTCAGGAACACGGCTGCCCATCCAGTTGTAATAAGCATCACGGCCCGCAGCCTGCGTCGCACTGCCGCGACCGCAGTCACCCACGACCCAAATGCGTGTGTTCGTCGCTGTGCCGGGCGTCGGTGCGGTGCGGAAGGTGTAATCGTCCACCGTCGGTGTGGCAAAGGTGTAGCTGCCGCTGCGCACGGTGGTGATGTCCGTCGCCTCAGGTGTCAGCGTGTCTAAAGCGGAACCGACACTGTAATAGTAACGTGTGTAAGGAGTGAGGCCGGTGAGCCGCACTTCGTGATTGGTGCGGGCGACGGTTTCATCCGTGGTCAGCGTCAGCGCTGCGCTGCTAGTACCGTAGCGCACACGACCGACCACAGCTTGGCTCGTGCGCCACCGGACGACGATGCTGTTATGATTTGGCATGTTCAAATACGGGCTGCGTGTGAGTGTGCCGCTGCCAGGAGCTGCATTGACGATCACCGTAGCGACGCTGGAGGACATGGTGTTGTTGTCGTTGTCCGTCGCACGCGCTGTGACGCTGTAGGTCGCCGCTGTGAAGCCGCTCCAGGCATATTCATACGGCTCTGTGGTGTCCTCGCCGAGTTTGGTCGCTCCATTGTAAAACTCGACCTTGGTGATGCTGCCGTCGCTATCCGCTGCGGTGGCGCTGAGATTGATCGTGTCGCCGACATACGAAACAGTAGGCGCAGTGAATGCCACCGTCGGCGGATTGCCGATGGGGCGTGTGATGCTGACGTTATCGAGGCCGATGATTTGGTCGGGCGAGGTCGCCACGGCATTGTCATCGAGCCAGCGGATGAGCAGTGTGGCACCATCGGCCCAAGGCGTCGCGAAAGCGATTGTTTGAGGCCCCATCGTGCTCACACCGACGGTATTCGGCACGGTGGCGATGGATGGATTCAGTCCCGCAGCAGCATTCCAAGTGGTGCCGTTGTCGAGGCTGTAAAAGACGAAGTAACCTGGCAATTCGTTCGCTGTCGCGACGCTGGTGAAGCGGCGGATGTCGTAGCTGAGGCGGATCGCATTCAGTGCGGTGCCTGTTGGGTTCGTGAGGCTGAGTTGCAGCGCGAGGAACTGCCCCGTCGTCGGTGAAGTGCCCATCGCACGATCCGTGGGCGATGCAGCGAGGGCGAAGTTATAGCCCTGTGTATTCGAGCTGGCTGTCGTCGCGGGAATCGTGGTGGAGGCGATGAGCGTGTTGTTCAGCGTGCCACCAGCAGCCGTATTGATCGCGATGCTGTCCGTGAAGGTCGAGTTGGCACCGCCAAAGACACCATAGAAGGACCAGCCGCTCGCTGGTGCGGTGCCACTGGCCATGCTGTCGAAGTTTTGCGCATAAGCCCATAGCGCCGGATCGCCGGTGACATTGACGATGCTCGATGTCGTGGTGCCAGCGTCGTTGTCGGTCGCCTTTGCCGTGAAGGTATGAGCACCAGCGGCCAGTGAGGCCACCGTGAAGGAATACGGGGCCGTGGTGTCCTCACCAAGCAGTGTTGCTCCATCAAAAAACTCCACTTTGGAGACGAAGCCATCCGTGTCGCTAGCCGTCGCATTCAGCGTCAGTGGCACTGCGGGTGCCACAGCAGCATTGTTGGAGGGCGAGGTGATGGACACAGTCGGTGCAGTGTTGTCGGTATTGGTCACGCTGATCGCCACAGCGGCGGAAGTCGCCGTCGTGGCTGCATTGTCCGTCGCTTTGGCAGTCAGCGAGTAGTTGCCACTGATGACGCCGGGCCAGTCATACGAATAGGGTGCGGTGGCATCTTCTCCGAGCTTAGTCGCACCATTGAAGAACTCCACCAGCGCCACACTGCCGTCGGCATCCGCTGCATCTGCCGTGATGGTGATCGCCGCGAGCGCATCAAAGCTCGCCGCAGCTGCAGGAGCCGTGATGCTGACCGTCGGCGGCACACTCGCTAACACGCCGACATTCACGATGCTGGAAAGCGCTGTCGCACCGCTGTTATCCACCGCGATGGCGCTAAAGGCATAGCTACCGACGAGCAGGCCACTCACACTTTGCTCAAAGGGAGCCGTGGTGTCCTGACCGAGCTTGATGCTGCCTTGATAAAACTCCACGCGGGCGATGCTGCCATCCGTATCCGCAGCATCCGCCGTGAGCGTGAAGGCCGCAGGAGCGGTGAAACTCGCGTTATTGGCCGGTGCCGTGATGGCGACGCTCGGCGCGGCATTGGCCGTCGTGCTAAAGCGGCGTGCCGTCGTGCTGGCCGTGTTCACGGTGTCGGTGACGCTCGCATACCATTCGTAGTGGCTGCCCGCTGCCAGTCCGGTCCAGTTCAGCGAGGCGCTGGTGCCAGCAGCGGCCACATTGGTTGTGCCGAGCGGAATCCAGTCCGTCACCGCGCTTTGCATGTTGTAGGCCAGTGTGAACTGGCTGTCCGCATCGGTTTCAAACGTGCCTGCGACTGAATTCACGGGATTCGAGACACGGTAAGTCTTCGCACTGATTGTGTTCGCCGTGGGGGAGAAGGTGAAGTAGCGCAGCCAGCCATCGCCGCCATTGGTGCGGCTTTGATAGTCTTGCAGCACGCTATGCACCGTGCGGCCCTGGAAGGTGTCGCTGCGCTGACCTTCGCCAGCCACATGGCCGCAGAGCATGAGGAAGAAGTTTGGATTGTCCTTCAGGTTGTCATAGATGGCTTGGCCCTGCGTGCTAAAGCTCGCGGGATTGCCCGTGTTGACGATCCAGTGACTCGTCACGATGGCGCGGCGATTGGGGAAAGCCTTCATCACCGCGTCCGCCCAGTCCAAAATGACCTGATAACTCGAAACGGCCCGCGCATCGTATTCAAGGTGCAGAATGATGAAATCCAGCCCGCTGGCGCTAAAGAGTTGGTAGTTATTATTATTGTTCGTCGGCGATTGATTGCCGCCCCAGTAGCTACGACCCGCGTAACGGCTAGCTCCGAAGAGATTGTTATAAAACACATTTGCGCCGCCAGCGTTGCCAATGCTTGTTTGATCGTGATTTCCAGGTGCAGCGCCCCAGGGGATGCCGTAAGCACGCAGCGTGGCCACTTGGTTCTCGATTCGCTTCATCGACTCATCCGCCACGGTCCACTCAGCAGGAATGGCATCGCCATTTTGCACGATGTCGCCCATGTGACTGACAAACGCGAGATTCAGAGCATCGCGATTATCGACGAGCCACTGCGTCTGCGCATGGAAAGTAGCCGCACGACCATTGTTACTCAGATTCTCCGAGTAGAACTGCGTATCCGGCAGCGTGGCAATCGTGAAATCAGCCCCAGGGGCTGCAGCCGTCGTTTTGCGACCATAAAAGGTCACCGTCATCGCATCGCCTTCGGGATCGCTGAGTGAAACATTCAGCGTCGTGCTTGCACCGATGCCCGTGGCATCCGCCGCAGGTGATGTCGCGGTGATCACGGGCGGCTGGTTGGAATTCGGCGTGATGGTGATGCTTACCGCGGCTGAGGTTGTGACCGCGCCGCCATTGTCCGTGGCCTTGGCCGTGAGAGAAAAGATGCCCGTGTCGGCATTCGTGCGGCTCCAGTCGTATTGATACGGCGCGGTGAGGTCTTCACCGATCTTCGTCACGCCGCTGAAGAACTCGACTTTCGCAATGCTTCCGCCCGTATCGCTTGCAGTCGCCGTGATGCTCACCATCGCGGGAGCCATCGTTGAGAATCCATCCGCAGGTGCGGTGATCGCCACGGTCGGCGGTGTGTTCGGCGTGAATGAGCGGCCATTCAGCCAGACAGGGCTAGGGCTGGCCACCAATGTTCCAGCAGGTGATCCAGCGACAGAGCTGACCGTCGTGGTGCCGGTGCCTTCCCCAAAGCCGTAGCGTCCGAGCAAACCTGTTCCAGCCGAGATCTCGGCATCCTTGCCCGCGAGAATCTCAGCGCCGCTGCGCGCCACGTTCCATACGCGCACCTCGTCGATGATACCCAGGAAAGTGCCTTCGCGTGTTCCTGAAGAATTCATCGCTGTGCCGATGGCGAAGTGCTGCGTGCTGATGGCTTCGGGGACAGCGTTCGCGATGGTGTTCACACCCGCAGTGGCGCTTGATGTGTCTTTGACTCCGTTAATGTAGAGCTTCCATTTTTCTCCATCGGTCGCAGCACCGTTATAGGTCGCGGCGATATGTGTCCACTGGTTGAAGGGAATCGTGCTTGTGCCAACGATGGGGTAATTTTGGCCAGTGGTCACGCCTGATGCCGCAGCCGCTTCAAAGTCAGCGACGAGACGGTTCGAGGTGTCGATGCCCATGAAGTAATTGCAGTTCAGGCCTGCGGTTTCGGATTCGCCGCGGCCTTTCGTCACCACGGGATACGCGGTGACGCCGCCTGTTCCGGTGGAAGTCGTCGTTCCGTTGCCTGTGCGGAAAATCCAGCTTTCAAGCGTGAATACTGACGCGCCAAGGGTGCTCGTGGCAGCGCCCATCGTCACATGATTGCTCCCGCCATTGAAGAACAAAGCGCTCTGCCCCTCCGTGGTGAAAATAAAATCATCGATGCCCATTGCCTGCTCGTTACCGCTCTCGTTTCCATCCGCGATGCGCAGCCAAAGCTCCGCGCCCGGTGCCCACGAAATGCCTGTGATGCGACCAGCAACACCGAGCCGATTTGCAGAAGCGTTGCCATCTAGGCTCGCGATAGTCGTTGTGTTGACCGGTGAACTAAAAGTCGCCACAGCGGTCCATGTGCCGCTCGTGACGGATGTCGCACCGAGTTGGTACTGCAGCGGCAGCGTGTGAACCGTGGTGCCGCCATTCTTGTGCCATTGCTCGCCGGTGAACATCACGTTGAAGGAGGTGATCGTCTGCGCGGTGTCATTTTTTAGACGCACGCCGTAGGCCACGGTGCCATGACCGGTCCAGTTGGAGGTCGAGCGCGAACCCAGCGCTCGGTCCGTGCTGCTAGCGCTGCCGAAGCTGAGCAGGCCGACGTTGTTGATGTTGGTGGTGGGCGACGCGCCTGTGCCATCAAAGCTGGTCGCCGTACCGCCGATGGTGCCGTTGGTGACACCATAAGTTGCGACCGCACCCGTGGTGAGGGCCGCATACCATCCCGGCAGTGTGCTGTTATCAGCCCATGCAACACCAAGGGCGTTATTCGTCGTTCCTTGCAGCGTGTTGAAGTCCTGGAAGTATGCGCCGCCGGTGTAGCTGACCTGCGCCAAGGCAGAGAGTGGCAGCACGAGGAGTGCCGTGAGGAGAGAGCGTGTCATGGTTCGATAGCGGTGGTGATGATGCGTGTTTGAGAAGGTTTCAGCGCGGCCTGCGCCTCTTCGAGCAGGCGGCTCATGGCATGCGAGCCGCGTTCGAGATTCGGCAATGCCAGGAGGTGGTCGCGCAGCGAAGTCCACGCAGCCTTGGCGTTATCGGCACGGCCTGCTTGGGCCAAAATACTCGCCCGCTTGGCCATCCACGGTTCAGGGCGCGGTGCGCAGGCCTGCATGGCATCGATTCGCTTCAGCACATCGTCATAGCGCTGCGCGGCGAGTTCGTAATCCATCGCTTTGAGCACCAATTGCGGCACCGGGCCGATCTTTTCGATTCCTGTGCTCAGAACGCTCAGCGCCTCCTCATTCAGCTTCTGTGCCTGTAGCGCCTCCGCCGTTTCGATGACCAAATCCGGCTCCGGCACCACCGCAGCCTGCAAAGCTGCTCGGTAGTCCTGCAAAGCTGCGTCTGGCTCGCCGAGCTTGCTCAACACCCGTGCTCGCTCCACCTGCGCGAGGCCTAGTTCACGATGATTCGTGATGTAGGCATCCAGCTCCTCCCGCGCCTGCTTTAGCATGCCACCAGCGGCCAAAGAACGTCCACGCAAATACTGCAAATCGCCGTCATCCGCACCAAGCCGATTTGCACGCTCCAGGTCAGTCAAAGCCAGCTTCCAATCTTCATGGTCGAGTTGAATGCTCGCACGCCGAATCAACAAAGCGGGATCATTTGGACGCAGCTTCATCTCTACCTCCAATTCCTCCATCAGCTCATGAAAAGTCCCATGAGCATGGAGGTGCCCTGATGTCAGAAAGACTAAGGCAATGAAGATTCGCGTAACGTTGAACGGCATCAGCCATGATTCGGCAAACCATCGATACAACAATGAACGATCCTGTCACATAGTCTCAAGAACACGCTAGAAACCTCGTTTCATAGGCTTCCGATAGGGTTTGTAACCCAACGTGATTTTTCCGTCACCTTTCTGCAGGCGGCTGTTTATGAGCCAAAGTGGCTTCACATCGGGTTGGGTTGCTTGTTCATCAAGAGTAATGCAAGGTCAACTCTAGCGGCGCTTACTGTGAATATGCGAAGAGATTCGCACTTTAAGCTTGCCAATATGCGAATGTCTTCGCATATTGGTCCAATTATGAGCACATCGATCACCTCTCCACCGCGGCCTAGTGATAGTGAACTGTCCATTCTTCAGGTTCTTTGGCAACGTGGCCCATCTACGGTTAGACAGGTACATGAAGTCCTTGAGCGGGAAACGGGTTACACCACGATAATGAAGCTTATGCAGCTCATGGCCGAGAAAGGCCTCGTCGAGCGCGATGAGGAAAATCGTGCGCATCTCTACCATGCGGCGGTCAAACAGGAGGCAATCGAAAAGGGTCTAGTGCGCCGGATGCTGGATAACGCTTTCGCCGGTTCTGCTGCAAAGTTAGCCATGCGTGCTCTGAGCACGAAGAAGCCCAGTGCGAAAGAACTCTCCGAACTCCGCACGTTGATCGACTCCTTGGAGAAAGGCGGCAAGTCATGAGCACCCTCGGACTCGATCCCCTGACTGTGGAGCGCCTCGCGTGGACATTGATCCACTTTGCGTGGCAGGGCACGGCCATCGCCATGCTTCATGGGCTCACACAGGTCTTGTTGAGGCGTCAAAGCTCAGGCAGCCGATATATGGCAGCGTGTCTGATGCATGCCTTGTGTTTAGCGTGTGTGTTCTCGACTTTTATAGGGCTCAAACCAGCCCTAGAACCTGCCGCGCCTATTTCGCTGCCAGTGGCTGAACGCACCATCTCCGCTTCGAAAGTGGCTTTGGTCGCGGAGACAGCTGTGTTGGAACCCAGTGGCGTTGTTCATTCTGTTTCTATCGTTTCCAGATCAGAAGTGCCATGGCAACGCTGGGCGGTCATTGCTTGGATGGTAGGCGTTTTGGCCTTGAGTGCTCGACTTGGTTTTGGCTGGTTCGGATTGCGACGTTTAAAGCGTAACGCTCTGGTTTTAACGGATGCATTTTGGTTGCGGCGCCTTGCTGACTTGTCAGAAAAGCTCGGCGTGCGGAACTGTGTGTCACTCATGACGAGCACCACCGTGGACAGCCCGATGACCATGGGATGGTGGCGGCCTGTGATCCTGCTGCCGGCCTCGATGCTCACAAATATTCCACGCGAACAGATGGAAATGATTCTCGCTCACGAGCTCGCGCACATCCTGCGTGGTGATTTCATCATGCATGCTTTGCAATGCGGCATCGAGACTTTGTTGTTCTTTCATCCCGTCGTCTGGTGGATCGGTGCTGATATGCGGCGGCTGCGAGAGGAAAGCTGCGACGATTTAGCACTCAGCTGCGGTCAGCGTGAAGATTTGGCCCGGGCGCTTCTAGCCCTGGAGCAGGCACGTTTGCCCGCCCTTGCTCAAGGAGCCGGTGGTAACAACGCCCTCGCCCGTGTGCGTCGGCTGCTGGGTGTAAGTACGCCTCCGCCTCGCTGGAAAGGCACACTCGGCGGCATACTTGCGTGCCTGCTACTTTTCAGCATGCTTATTCACACGGCCCTTGCGGCAGAGGTGATCACAGTGAAGCCCGGAGAGTCTATCCAGGCTGCGCTGGACGCCGCGCCAGATGGTGCTGTTATCAAGATCGCCCCAGGTGTGTATGCCGAGCGCATCACGATTAAGAAACCCGTCACTCTGGTGGGCGCAGCTGATGGCAAAACCATTCTGCGCCCGGATAAACCTGAGCCAGGTGTCACACCAGAGACCACAGCTGCCGCATTCAAGCAGTGGAAGGAGGCCTCAACGGATGAAGATCGGCTGAAATATGCCCTCGCCCTCTCCAATAAATACCAGCGGCCAACTTTGTTGGTCGAAAAGACTCAAAACGTCATTCTACGCGGACTGCGGATCCAGGGTATAGAGCCCAAAGGTGAAAATGACAGCAATGGCCTGGCCATGTTAGCCAAGGTTAATGCCTCCCAGGTTGTTATCGAAGAGTGCATGTTTGTCGGACCGTTTGCCAACGGTATAGGCATTCTCGATGGCTCCAAGGTGCGCATGAAAAAATCACTTGTCGCTGCTATCTGGGGGACTGGTCTGGAGATCAGCCGGGGCCTGCTTGGCACTGGCACACCACCTACCGTTGACATTGAAGAATGCGACCTGCGCAACTGCTATCACCGCTGCATCACCATTGGCAGCGGCTGTGACAACGTGAGCATTCGTCGTAGCCTCATCTCCGGCTCTGCATGGCATGGCATCCGCTACGATCACGCCTCACCTAGCATTGAGGGGAATATCATCTTCGCCAATGCACGCAGCGGCATTTACGCCAATGGCGAGACTCAAGCAAAAGTGACTGGCAATCTGTTTCATGGCAATGAGATGGGTGGAGTCTCCTGCTGGTTTGCCAATCACGATACTTTTGAGCGCAACACCTTCGCCGGTAACCTGCGCGAAGGTGTCAGTGTGCTTGGCGGCTCAAAGCCAACCTTCCGTCAAAACATCTTTGCGCACAATCCGCTCGGACTCGTTCTTAGCATGATCAACAACGACAGAACAAAGGCCATGGGTGAGGTCATTTCCGAGAACAATGTCTTCTGGAAGAATGGCCAGGATGAAAAACTACCGGACGGAGCACGCGAAGCGGATCCAAAGTTTTTCGATGTTGAAGCAAAGGACTTCCGCCTCGCTCTCGATTCTCCTTTGCGTGCTGAAATGATTGGCGCGGCTGACCTACCCACTCCCACCAGCCCCTGGCCAATCCAGCCAGAAGAAAAAGCCATGATTCCAGCCACAGCGACCCGAAACTACAGCGACTGGCAGAAGCCAGGTCAGCCCAGCGCTGCCTCCGTTGCTGCTGAAGGGGCTTACCAGCAGGCACGCACCGACTGTGATCCCTGGGTGAAGGACGCACTTCAAATCGACAACCCCGCCAAACGTAGCGCCGCCATCGCTACCATCCGCCAAGGCATCACCAGCAGTGATCTGCTCACTCAGTTGAAGGCCATCCTTGCCTTTAACCGCATTGGCGTCGTCGAGTTCGACCGCGAGTCTTTCCGTGAACCACTGCTTCCTCTTTTAGAAAACAGCAATGCGCATCTTAGCATCGGTGCCTGCCGTGGGCTCAGAGCCTGCGGCTACCAAGACGGTGATTTCAACCGCATCCTGAAAGTCGCCGCCACGGATGATCCCGCTGTCCTGGAAAACATCACGCCCTACCTCGTCGAAGCAGCGAAGAATCAACTGCAGCCAGGCATGGAGCCAGTATTCATGAAAGTGCTCTCGCTACCCATGATCGACCTGGTTCGTAGAGGGAAGACGGCCGAATCCCTCGCACGTGATACCATGAGCGCTCTTGGTCGTATCGATCTGAGCCCTGCGGTAAAAGCTCGCGTTCTTGAACTTGCACGTGATTCGGAGCCCCGCATTTACCGTCTCGCCTTTCATCATGCTTTTGCACCGCAAAAACTGAGCACGAAAGAAGACGTGGACACCATGGCATCCTTTCTCGAGCACGAAGACAGCAGCGTGATCGTCCCACGTGCTCTATGGGCTTTCGAAAAAGAAGTGCCCGACGCCCTAAAGCCACAAACCGCCAAGATCATGACGCAATTCATTGAAGCACGAGCCGATAACACGCTTCGTTCTTCGGCGCTCAATGTCCTAGCCGCCACTGCTAGTGCCACAGAGCTAAAGTTTTGCGAGACCCGTCTCTCAAAGTCTGGATTGCCAAGTGGAGAGCGTCAGATGATCGAAGACATCATCACACGATTGAAGTCAAAAAAGTAAGATCTTAGAATCTAAATCACCGCCTAGTTCAGATCGACCTCGGCAGGCTGCCTTGGGGTCTGAATGGGATGACTTTACCCGTGGGCACCTTCGCTCCTGTGGCGATCCATTCACGCAGCACCTGCACGTCGGCTCGATCAATCGCATGGCCTGTTGGCGGCATCGCACCAGGGACTTCATCGGGGAAAGTCACGACTTGATAGATGCGGCTTTGTTCAGGCTTTCCAGGCACGATCCAGCCACCCTGGCTGATCAGCTTCTCCAGTGCCCGAGAGTTCTGAATCGAAGGCATGGTGGAGAGCCGATTGTCGCCATGGCAGTGAACACAGCTTTTCTCCAAGACCACCTGCACTTTGGCAAAGGCTAGATCAACAGTGGGTGTCGAAGTATCCGAGGATGTGCAGGAGGAAAGGATCAGACAGACACTTGCGCCAAACCAAAGATGATTGTTCATGGATACATCGTCTCATTCACAGCAGGATCAGCAAACGACAAAGTCTGTGCCTCATTTGCGTTGATGAGCGCTGATTTTGATCGGTAGTTACCGTCTAGTTCCCTGCCGTAGGGTTATGAAGCTAGACGCCAATCTCGGCTTCGTTCAAATTATGGTTTGGAGATGGCAATGCCGCCAATGATCGTTGTGCTAGGCTTGATATTGAGATCGAAACCGGAGTTGTTTGTGATGGTGCAGATAGCCGTGGCTGAAGTGAGGCTAACTACCTTGATCGTGGTGCCCGTGGGGAAGACCGCGCCGGTCGGCGTCGAAGCGTCAGCAGCATTACCATTAACAAACGCGGTGCCTGAGTCGGCTACATTGATAGCCGCTTCGATGTTGATCGGTACGGCAGGTGCAACTCCAAAACCAATCTCGCAGTTCCCGTTTATCTGGATGCTCGGCACGCTGATCTGATTTGCCCAATTAATGGTGCCTGCATTGATTGTGAGAACTCCCCCCGTGAAAGTGGCCGGTGGGGAGAGACTATTAGAGAATGAAAAAGTTTGGATGGTGCCAATGTCCATCGAAAAATTCCTAATCGAAGAATTCGTGATTGGCGAGGTTGATGAACCCAACAGTCCGCCATTCAGGTTCAATACGGATAGCGTGTTTGAGGTGAGAAAGGTCAAGTTTGAAGCTTGTGTGCTGGCCACTGAACTGAGAGATGGAAATGGTGCGTTGGTATTCCACGTAGTCGCGCTAGCATTGAGTGTTAAGCTCCCGCCAATAGTCGGTGTAGCCCAGCCTTTAGAGGGAATTTGTATCGTGGCACCGGTCCCAGTTACAGTCGAAAGTCCGCTAGCTGGATTCGGAATTGAAATCCGGAGTGGTCTCCTGGTGTGTCCATTCCAAATTAACGAAGGTCTCTGAGTGGGCGCTCGAAATATCGTGCTTCCCGTCAGACCCATGATGCCTGGATTGACGGCCACTGTCGATCCTGTCTGGGCCACAGCCAAACTACCCATTGGACAGAAAAGAGCCATGGCCAACGCCAGATAAGCAAGTTTGGATTGCGCGAATGAATTCATTTTTACGAGGTTCTCGGAAAATGCTCCCATTGTCAATCATTTCTCCCCAGCTTTCAGGGTGCAGGAATTGCAGTGGCTCTGATTCACTCGTTTGTACGACAGCGTCTTTACTCACAAGGCCCGCCTACATCGTTCGTCCTGAAGCCGCCTTTGAAAAATCGCAGATGTCTGTGTAACCTCGCGCATCACAAATCCCCATGTAGGGATGACATGAACACACCTACACCACCCTCCTCCACCCATTGTCCCAAGTGCCACACCGAGCTGCATGGCACAGGCCTCTGCCCGAAGTGCCTACTCGCGCAAGCCGTCATGGTCACCGAGGATGGTGCGCTGCCTGGAGCCAAGGGCGCTCCTGTGCTCGATGAAGTCGCGGCGGCGTTCCCTGAACTGGAGGTTATCGAGCTTATCGGTCGTGGCGGCATGGGTGTGGTTTACAAAGCGCGGCAGAAGTCGCTGAACCGGCTGGTGGCACTGAAATTGCTGGCCCCGGAGCGGGTGCAGGACGCGGAGTTCGCCGAGCGCTTTGCCAAGGAAGCGCAGGTGCTGGCCACGCTGAACCACCCCAACATCGTCACCGTGCATGACTTCGGAGTGGCAGCGGCACCCTCGTCGCAGTCGGGTGCAGGAGACGCCCCTGTCGCCAGTCGGTTCTTCTTTCTCCTCATGGAATTCGTGGACGGCGTGAACCTCCGCCAAGCCATGAGCGCAGGGCGTTTCACGCCGGAGCAGGCGCTCGCCATCGTGCCGCCCGTGTGCGAAGCGCTGCAATACGCCCACGAGCACGGCATCGTACACCGCGACATCAAGCCGGAGAATCTGCTTTTGGACAAGGAAGGCCGCGTGAAGATCGCCGACTTCGGCATCGCGAAGATGCTCAACGCCGCAGCCAGCGAGACCATTTCGCAGCCTGTCGGCACGCCGCGCTACATGGCCCCGGAGCAAACCATGGGCGTTGCGACGGATCATCGCGCAGACATCTACTCCCTCGGTGTGGTGCTCTACGAACTGCTCACTGGCGAGCTGCCCGGCACCAAGCTCCAGCCCCCATCCCAGCGCGTGCAGATCGATGTGCGTCTGGATGAAGTGGTGCTGCGTGCGCTGAACGTAAAGCCGGAGTTGCGCTGGCAGACGGCGGCAGATTTAAAGACGCAGCTGCTCTCAGTCGCGACTCCCCCGGCAACCCATGCTTCACTCAGCCAACGATTCGAATTCGTGATGGGTCTGCAAACCGAGTGGGGCAAACGATTTGCGCGCTTCGCACTGGTGGGCCTATTGGGTTACCTCGGCTTCATTCCCGGGCTAGAAATCGCGCGCCCACTCTGCTTGTTTGGCGTCTTCGCTTTAGTCAGCCTTGCCATTGAGCGCTGGTATCGACTGCGCTTTGGCCAGCAAGGTCGCTACCCGAGAACACTGCTGCAGCGCACCATCATGACTCTCCTCGTGGGCGTGACAATCTTCATCCCGATTCGCGCGTGGGTGATTCACCCCTTCGTCGTACCCACAGCCTCGCTGGAGCCTGAAATTCCGCGCGGCAGCCGCATCCTCGTGTGGAAGCTCGGCAAGTCATATGTGCCAGGCGACATCATCGCCTATCCGCACGGCAGTCAGACCTGGTGCTCACGCGTCACGCGGGTCGAGGGTGAGAAAATCATCATCCAGCGCAACAAGTCACCCGAGGAAGTCGTGCCCGTGGGTGAGGTGATCGGTAAGATCATCAGTGTTTACTGGCGTGCATCACCACCCATTCACACTGCGGTGTTGAAGACCTTCGCCGCCGCTGACAAGCCCATCTCCAGTCCCACTCCGAGCGATGACGACGCATGGCTGTTCGATAGCCAGCAAGCTCAGGTCGTCCGTTTGTTCGAGGTGACGCCGCCCGCACTGGACGACTGCACCATCTTCTACCGTGCGAAGCTCAGGTGCGAGAACGTGCAAGGCCAGGCCTACCTTGAGATGTGGTGCCGCGTGCCGCCCTTCGGTGAATCGTTCTCGCGCGGTCTCGACAAGGCTCTCACCGGCAGCACAGGCTGGGCTTCGTATGAGATTCCTTTCTTCCTGAAGAAGGGTGAAAAACCCGATCTCTTGAAACTCAACCTCAGTATCCAGGGCACGGGTAAAGTGTGGATCAAGGACGTGGAGGTGATCGCGAGTGGAGCGGGGGTGAAGGCTCCACTGTCGGACGATGCCAGCATGAATCCGCCAGCCCCCAAGGACGTGACCCAACTCCGGATGCCCGATGCAAAGTGACTTCCACACCACGCGCTGGACCATCGTGCGCCGATCCTGCGGGGATGACACCGCCTCGCGGCAAGCGCTGAGCGACCTCTGCGCTGCTTACTACGCGCCGATCGTCGCATTCATCCAGCGCTGCGGCTTTGATGAAAATGCGGCGCGCGATCATGCGCACGACTTCTTCACGCGCCTCTTGGCACAACCGCAGATGCTGAAGGCGGATCAGGCGCGCGGACGCTTCCGCTCTTATCTGTTGGGCGCGGTGAAGCATTTCGTTTCAAATGCGCTGGATCGTGAACGCGCGCTGAAGCGTGGCGGCGGCGTGGAGATGATCGAACTCACCGAATCTGGCACGGCGCTGGCCGATGCGGTGGGCCTAGCTCCTGATCGTGAGTTTGACCGCCAGTGGGCGCTCACGGTGCTAGATCGGGTGCTGGCGCAGTTGGCTGCGGAGTTTGATGCAGTGGGCAAGGCGTCGCACTTCGCCCTTCTCAAGCCCTGGCTCACCGGCGATGAGGGCGATGCCACACAGGCGGAGGTCGCACGGCAACTGGGCACCAACGAGGGCGCGCTTAAGGTAGCAATCCACCGGCTGCGGAAGCGCTTCCGGGAACTGGTGCGCAGCGAGGTGGCGCAGACGGTGGATGATGAGAGCGAGGCACCCGATGAGCTGGCGTATTTGCTCGCTGTGATGTGAACTGATACGGTGGAACGAAGCTCGGAGCAGGACCAGTGTCGTGAAAGCGGTCGGCGTTTTTTGTTCTCCGCACAGGGCAAGAGACAACATAGAACACTCGTAGTATCCGACGCTCATGTTTGCTGTTCGAAATGCCTTTCTGCTCGTTTTGTTCTCCTCCTCACTTGCTGCGGAGGAACTGGAAGTGCGCCCAGCGCAGGCGATGGGTCTTCTCAAGACTCAATGCATGGGCTGCCACAATGCGGAGAAGAAGAAAGGCGGGCTTTCGCTGGAGGCGCGTGAGCTGGCGCTCAAGGGCGGCGAGAACGGTTCCGCGCTGAAAGCGGGCGATGCGACGCAGAGTGCGATGATCACGGCGTTGAGCGATGCTGGCGATGCGCACATGCCGCCGAAGAAGCAGATGCCAGAAAAGCAGATCAACCTTCTCAAGGCTTGGGTGAATGCAGGCGCTGTTTGGGATGAGGTAGCGCTGAAGAAGTTTGGCGAATTGACGGCAGCAGACAAACTGTTGGCATTGCCCGCCGAGCATTCACCGGCGACGGCGCTGGCGCTGAGCGCAAACGGCAAGTGGCTGGCCGCAGGCATCAGAAATCGTGTGGTAGTGCGGGATGTGAGTGCGAAGGACGCTCCAGTGATCGCCACGCTGGAAGGACACAAGGATGTGATTCAATCACTGGCCTGGAATAGCGATGGCACGCGACTGGCAGCGGGCGGTTATCGTTCCGTGCTGGTGTGGAATCCGGCGGATTGGTCAAAGCCAGCCTACACGCTCGCCGCGCCACTCGAAGGCCGTGTGACTGGACTGATCTTCCTGCTCGATAACACGACGCTGATCGTCGCCGACGGTGCCGCGAGCGTGAAAGGCGTGCTGCATCGCTGGAAGCTCGGCGAGGCGAAACCCGCGCAAACGATTGAAGCGCATACCGACAATATTTTGAGCCTAGCGCTTAGCAAAGACGGCAAGCAGATCGCCTCTGGTGGCGCGGACAATCTGGCGAAGTTATGGGACGCGGCCACGTTCAAGGAGATCGCCAAGATCGAGGGGCATGTGGGGCACATCACGGCGCTTGGCTTTAATGCGGACGGCAAATGGCTGGCCACTGGCAGTGCAGACAAGGACCTCAAGGTGTGGGACATCGCCAGCAAGGAGATGCTGATGCTGCTGGGAGACAAATCCTCGGGTGTGAATGCGCTGCTGTGGTCGCCGGACTCCACTAGCCTCACCTACCTCACCGAAAAAGGCGGCGTGCATGGCGTGACTGAATTGAAGACACACGACGGCGTGCGGCTGGCCTTCACCTCCGGCAAAGAGAAGAAGCTCACCACACTCGAAGGTGTGCCAAATGCGGTGGTGATGAGCGAGGATGGCAAACACATCTTCACCGCTTTGGATAGCGGCAAGATCGTTCAGTTCGATGAGAAGGCGAAGGTGACGAAGCTCGCGGACGACAAGCCTGCGTTAACCCCGAGCATGCCGCAGACGCTCTCCTACACCCAAGACATCCTGCCGATCCTCAGTAAGGCCGGCTGCAATCTAGGCTCCTGCCATGCAAAATCGAGCGGGCAGGCTGGCTTCAAACTTTCCATCTTCGCCTTTGATCCGAAGACCGACTTCATGGAGGTCGTGAATGATTCGCGTGGCCGTCGTGTCTTTCCCGCGCTGCCGGAGGACAGTCTCATCCTGCAAAAGGCCACCGTGCGTGTGCAGCACGAAGGCGGGCAGCGCTTTGAGCCGGACTCCGAATCAGCAAGGACCATCGCAGACTGGATTCGCCAGGGCATGCCGTTTGAGACTTGGAACCAGCCAGCGTTGGCGGGCATTGAGGTCACACCGAGTGAGAAGACCTATCGCAAGAGCGAGGAGCAGGCTTTGAAGGTCATTGCGAAATTCAGCGACGGCTCCACGCGCGATGTCACGGCGCTGACGGACTACATTTCCTCGGAAAAATCAATCGCAGCAGTCGATGAAACCGGAAAGCTTAAGACGAGCACGGAAAGCGGCGAGACTGTGATTGTGGCGCGCTACATGGGCCAGGTGGGCATCTCCCGCGTGGCGGTGCCAGCCGAGAAACTCTTCCCAGCAGAGCGCTATGCGAAACTCACCGTGCGCAACGAGATCGACAAGCTCGTCTATGCGCGCCTGCAAAAGCTCGGCCATCTGCCTAGCGACACCTGCAGCGACGCGGAGTTCCTGCGCCGCAGCACGCTGGATGCCATCGGCATGCTGCCGACTGCCGAGGAAGCACGCACCTTTTTCGCGGACAAAAACCCGACGAAGCACGAGCAGTGGATCGAGAAGCTGCTGCAACGCCCCGAGTGGGCTGATCACTGGGCCATCAAATGGGGCGATCTCATTCGCCCGAATCCTTCGCGCGTCGGCGTGAAGCCGGTCTATCTACTTGATCAATGGATCCGGCAGAGCTTCCGCGAGAACAAGCCATGGAATCGTTTTGCGACCGAACTGCTCACAGCTGAAGGCAACACGCACAAGAACGGCCCAGTCGCTATCTGGCGTGACAAACGCGAGCCTATCGACGCCGCCACCTTCATCGGCCAGATTTTCCTCGGCGTACGCCTAGAGTGCGCCAAGTGCCACCATCACCCGACCGAGAAGTGGGATCAGATCGACTACTACCAGATGGCGGCGTTCTTCACGCAGATGAAACGCAAAGGCCAGGGCATCTCCGCGCCGATCAGCGGTGAGCCAGAGCAGTGGTGGTTTTCTCCTGGAACGGCCAGCATCGAGCACCCAGTCACCAAGGCTTCACTGAAACCGCGCCCGCCTGCCGACAAGGAAATCCCCATCGCCGAAACGCAGGATCCACGTGCGGTGCTGGCCGATTGGATGACGAACCCGCAGAACCCCTACTTCGCGCAGGCCGTGGTCAACCGCACCTGGTCCAGTTTCATGGGCCGCGGCATCGTGGATCCAGTGGATGACTTCCGCGCTTCGAATCCGCCTAGCAACGGTCCCCTGCTCGAATGGCTGGCGCAGGACTTTGTGAAGCACGGCTACGATTTGAAGCACCTCATGCGCACCATCATGCAATCTCAGATTTACCGTCTCAGCAGTCTGCCGAATGAGACCAACATCGGCGATCTGAAGAACTACAGCCGCAGCTACCGCCGTCGTCTTCCCGCAGAGACCCTTCTCGATGCCGTCTGTGGGGTCACTGAGATCAAAGAACCCTTCTCCGGCATGCCACCCGATGCTTTGGCTAAGCAGACCTGGAATCATAAGCTCGAAAGCCAGTTCATGGATGCCTTTGGCCGCCCCAACGCCAGCTCCGAGTGCCCCTGCGAGCGCGATGCAAAACCCAGCGTCGTGCAAGCCCTGCACCTGATGAATTCAACTCGACTACAGACAATGCTCACCGACAGCAAAGGCCGTGCGTCCAGGCTGGCCAAAAGCACCCTCACTCCGACACAGATATTGGAAGATTTGTACCTCGCTTGCTACTCCCGCCTGCCGACTTCGGAAGAGCTAGCCATAGCGGGCAAAGCCTTGGATGTAGATTTGGCAAACCGGCAGTCAGCCATCGAAGATATTCTGTGGAGCCTGCTGAACTCAGCGGAGTTTGTGTTCAATCATTGAACCTACTTTTTCTGCGCATTCGAAAGAATGCGCTTCTGTTCCCGTAATTTGCCCATCTGTTTCCGCAACGAATGTCTCGTTTTTCCCACAACTGCGCCGGCCACATGCGCCGCGATTTTTTGAAGCTTGGTCTCACCGCCGCAGGTGGTGGTCTTGGCTTCACGGATCTGCTGCGCGCACGCGCGATGGCAGCCTCGGCTCCGCAGCCTTCTCTTGGGCGGCCCGTGAACTGCATTCTGGTGTGGCTGGATGGCGGCCCTTCGCACTATGAGATGTTTGATCCCAAGCCTGATGCGCCAAGCGAAATTCGCGGTGAATTCGGCACGATCCCGACCAGCGTTCCAGGCCTGCGTTTCAGTGAATGCGTGCCACATCTCGCCAAAGCGGCGGACAAGTTCACGGTGCTGCGCAGCGTGACTCATAAGGATCCAAACCACGGCGGTGGCAATCACTACATGATGACTGGTGCGCCGACGCCTGTGCCGGTGGGCTGTGGTGCATTCGTGACCTTCCATCCATCCTTCGGCAGCGTGGTGAGTTACAAGCGCGGAGTGCAGAACGGTCTGCCTGCCTACATGACGCTGCCAAGCATCACCCGCAGTGGCGGACCTAATTTCCTCGGTGCAGAGCATGCTCCTTTCGTCGCTGGTGGCGATCCGAACTCCAAAGGCTTCAAAGTGCGTGACGTGGTGCTGCCTTCCGATATATCCGATGCCCGTGGTCTAGCCCGTCGCGAGTTGCGCCACTCGCTGGATCGGATGAAACGCCTCAATGATGCGGTGGCTGAAGACCCGGCGGTCAGTTTCGATACTTTCTACGGTCAGGCAGTCGATTTGATCGCCTCGAAGCCAGCCCAGGAAGCTTTTGATATTTCACGTGAAGATGACAAGACCCGCGATCTTTACGGTCGCAATGATGTGGGCCAGCGCATGCTGCTAGCGCGCCGTCTTGTGGAAGTGGGTGTGCCGTTTGTCACCGTGAATTACGGTGGCTGGGATCATCACCGCGATCTCTTCAAGACCTGCAAGGGCGAGTTCATGCAGAAGTTTGATCAAGGCATGGCCGGACTCATCACGGATCTCGACCGTCGTGGCCTACTGGAAAGCACACTCGTCATCGGGCTCGGCGAGTTTGGCCGCACGCCGAAGATCAACAAGGACGGGGGGCGTGATCACTGGCCGGGAGCCATGAACATCCTCTTCGCGGGCGCAGGAGTGCCACGCGGCGGCATCGTCGGTGCCACGGATCCCAAGGGCTATTACGCCAGCGAAAACATTTATTCACCTGAGGACTTTGCCACCACGCTTTATACGAAGTTGGGCGTCGATCCGCATCAAGTCCTGAACACCAGCACTGGGCGTCCCGTGCAGCTCATCAACGGGGGCAAGCCTATTCGCGAGCTGTTTGCGTGATGCGTGCGGTTTTCATCATGCTGCTTTGGCACTGCTGTGCTGCGCAGGCAGCTCCTCCTAATTTTGAATCGATCTTTCCAGCGGGTGGACAGGTGGGTAGTCAAATCGAGGTCAAAGTGGCCGGAAAAGGCCTGGAGAAAAGCTCACCTCAAGCGTGGTTAAGTGATCCTAAGCTCACCATCACCACCGGTAAGAAACCGAATCAATTTCAGCTCGGAATTTCAGCTGATGCTGCGTCAGGCCCACGCTTGATCCGTTTGTTTAACAGTGAAGGCGCCACCGCCCCACGCATTATCGAGGTCGGTACATTCGAAGAGCTGATCGAAACAGAGCCGAATGAAAACCTCGCGGCGGCTAAAGCCAACCCAGCGAAAATCAATGTGACCATCAACGGAGTGCTTGAAAAAGCAGGTGATGTTGACACGCACGCGTTTCCTGTGAAGAAAGGCCAAAGAATCATCCTCGAGTTGCATGGTTACAGCATCGGATCGGCGATGGATCCAGCCATGCGGCTGTTAAACGAACAGGGCGTTGAAATCGAGGCAGGGCATGACACCTACAACCTCGATCCATGCATCGAACACACACCCACGGCTAATGGCACGTTGTATGTTCAGATTTTCGCCTTCGCCCATCCTCCAGCTGCGGATGTGGCCTTTAAAGGAAGTGCTAATCATGTTTATCGTCTCACGCTGACCGATGAGCCCAGAAAAACACCCCAGTTGGATGAGCCCAAAACGATCTCCGCTCCGACCCTCCTAACCGGTTGCATGGCCAAGGCTCGTGAAGAGGATGTCTTTACTCTCACCGCGAAAAAGGGTGACGATTTACAAATCACGGTTCGTGCCCAGGCCATCCGCAGTCCACTTGATGCCATACTGCGCATCGAAGACATGGACGGCAAGACTCTGAAGCAAGCCGACGATGGTGAAAAAGAAAACCTCGACCCAGCTATGCGCTGGACAGCGCCAAAGGATGGCGAGTTTAAGTTCGTGATCGCTGACCGTTTTCATCAGGGAAGCACCGATCACCTCTACGAATTATCAGTGAAGCCTTTTGTCCCCTCATTCACCGGAACACTCGACACACACGCCTATCGCCTAGAGGCCGGAAAAAGCGTCGAGATCAAACTGACCATTCAAGTGAATGGAACTCTAACCAGCAAGATTCAAGCACGCGCAGGGAATCTACCCGCAGGCGTTACCGCCGAGCCTGTCGATGTCCCCGCGAAAGGTGGTGAAGTCAAACTCACCCTGAAAGCCGCCGCCGATGCCGCCGCCAGCCAAGCTCCATTTGCTGTTGAGATCAGCATCAGCGCACCACCTGAAGCGCCGCCGCCTGTGCTAGCCAGCTATCTGATACCGTTCACCGAACCCCGAGGTGACCTGCTCATTATGTCCGACACGCATCCCTGGCTTACCGTGGCTGAGAAAAAGTAAACCATGGTGTTGATACGCTGGCGGCTCACTCGCTTCGCGATAGTTTCTCTGGTCGATGACTCTTTCGTCATCTGTTGTCAAAGACGCCGAGGCACTTCGTTTGCCATCGTTCCGGAAGGTGCTGGGGAAAATAGGGCTACTCTATTTGGAGCTTTATTGTGACAGGCAGACATCCTGCCGTTCATCGACTGACTCAATAGCAACATCTGGAGTATCGATTACTTCTTAGCAGGATCTGTCGATATGAGGTGCGGGGTCATGAATAACCTCATCACACTTCCCCTTCAGGCAGTTGGCATTGTCCTCGCTGCAGATTTTATCGCCGGATTGATCCATTGGCTGGAGGATGCCTACATCCGAGAGGACACGCCGCTGATTGGAAAATGGATAGGCCGCCCCAACACGATTCATCATCACATGCCACGCCGCATGACACGCAATAGCTGGTGGCAGAGCAATTGGGATCAGTTGATGGCCATGAGTGTGGTGCTGGTGGGTGCGGCGATTTTGGGCCGGCTGAGCTGGCAGCTTTGGCTCTTTGCCATCATCGGCGGAAATGCCAATGAAGTGCACAAGTGGTCTCACCGCACGCGGAAGGAAAATGGTTGGCTGATTAACTGGCTGCAAGACATGCGCCTGCTACAAACCCCGCATCATCATGCGATCCACCATACGAATCCGAAGGAGGTGCACTACTGCCCCGTAACGAATGTGGTGAATCCAGTGCTGGATACTCTGCACTTTTGGGAAGGACTGGAGTGGCTGCTGGAGCATACGGCGGGATTAAAGCGCCAGCCTGATACGTCAGTGCCTAGTCAGGGGACGGCCCCGCAATGGATCCAAGAGCTGCGCCGCGCAGGATCAAGGTGATGCTGTTTGAGACTCTGGTACCAAGGAGGAGGCTCGGAATCAGCACTTATGATTCTCACTCGAGGACCATGCGCAAAAAACTGGCATCTGAAAACTTGGCGTTTTGTCCCATGCGCACGATGACCAGTCCACGAGATGGGATGGCATAAAGCCGCTGGTAGCTGCTGCCGATGCAGGCGATGAGGTCAGGAGGGGCGTCTTTGCAGAGGCAGACATGGTCCCAAGATTGGCGGTTCCAGTCGCACTCCAGCTGATCTTCGATGTCGATTTCTCTGGCCTTGGCTTGATTGGCAGCGCGGTTATTCCAGAAGCCGAAGCTGTAGGCTGGGTTAGCTTGGGAGCCCGCGGTGAGCTTTTCAAAAGAGCTTGTTTTTAAGACTGGGTCTCCTTTCTCCAGCAGCAGAGTGCCCAGCTTCGCCCATTGCCGAGCTGTCATGACAAAGCCTGCGGCTAAGAGAGGATTACCAGCAGCATCAGGCAGGTAGCGTTGAGAACCTAGGCCGAGCGGACTCAAAACATGCTTCTCTAAATAGGAGGTCGGTGACTTTTTGAGCTTCCGCTTCAGCACTTCATGAAACACTTGCAGCTGACTCGGCCCGTAGATGAAGGACTTCCCTGGTGTGGCGACGAGTGGTCGTGCCATGGCTAGTTGATTGCGATCGTTTAGCCCGTCTTCGTGTAGCTTCAGGCAGCGCTCCAGTCCGCCGGTAAAGCAGAGCAGTTGCTCAATCGTGATTGTAGATTTCTCAGGATCTTTGTTCCACTGAGGTAAAATGTCGGCGACTTTTTCATCAAGACGGATGAGTCCGTCCTGGATAGCTACCATGGCTGCCAGTCCCCAGAAACCCTTCGTGCCACTGAAGATGCGATTGGCTTCATTTTGACCTCCTCCATTGGGATAACTTTCATGAATGACACGCCCATTGTGCTGGATGAGTAAGGCTCGACTCTTCCGCGCAGAGCAGTAGGCGGCTGCCTTTATTAAGGAAGCTTCACCGGGTGTATCGGACTTCGGGCTGGAACCAGAGGCACAGCTAGGCAGCGTCAATCCTGCACCGCCGAGTGTCAGCCAGGCCAGCATTTGTCGGCGGGATTTGAGCTTATTGATCTGGCTCTGGATCTCTTTATCAGCACCCTGACACATGGTTTTGAGCATCTCCGGGCTGAGCCAATCTGCACCGAAGGCCATGACGGTCTCACCAACCATGCCATCTGCGGAGACCACGCGCATGGGGTTCGTCTTGGCATACTTCGCTGCTAGCTTTTCCACAATGTGATCGGCGCTGTTCCCAGTATCGGCATAGATGATTTGGAGTCCGTCCTTTTCGCGTTCTTCAGACATCTGAGCCTGTGTGCCATCAAAGACCACGACCACCTGAGTGCCACTGCTGTCTTGATAGTCGCGCAGACGCTTCAGCAGCTCTGTCCTGGCCAGATGACGCTTGCTGGCCACGACCTGATGGCGCTTCAACTCGGGCCACGCGTGGAGAACGCTGTGACCATCCACGAGCAAGTAGGAGAGCGGGCCGGGCATGGGTGAATCTGGCACAGGATACGCCGATCATCAATCTTATGGACGAGCAACAAGTTGCTGATATACCATCGGCACCATGTTACGCCGACTATTCACCGCCCTCCTCCTCTCAGCCAGCATCTTCACTCACGCTGAAGAAGCCAAAAAAGAACCTGTGCCGAAAGCAGAAGCCAAAGACGAACAGAAGGACGAAAAGAAAGATGACAAAAAGCCGGATGAAAAGGCCGACAAGAAAAGCGAGACCGAGCACAGCATCACCCTCGGCGGCCAAAAGATCGACTTCACCGCCACGGCAGGCACCTTAGCTCTGAAAGATGCTGAGGGGAAAACCACGGCGGACATCTTTTACATCGCCTATATTAAAAAGGG
>JAPLUM010000558.1 GCA_026397605.1 Verrucomicrobiota bacterium
TTACCATCATGCCCTTCTTCTTCTTGTTAATTTGCTATAACTTTGCCTCAGCGCTCTCCCTGTATTGGTCCACACAGAACATCTTTGCCATCTTCCAGAGCTACGTCATGAAGCTCTACATGAAAGACCCCGTTCTGGAGAAAGTCGAAGCCAAGCCGAAGAACACGGGCAGCCAAAACCCCTTTTTTAATCCGACGAATCCCAATCATAAGGAAAAAAAGGTCAAACCTAGAGGTCCGAAGCTGGGAGGCTAACCCAATGACCCCTGCTTCCTGTCAAAATGCCCTTGCCACTCACCTCGGCTGAGTGCATGACTCGGATGTCACCTCATTTCCTATTCTGCCCATGCAATTCGTCTTCCCTACACACCTCCAGCTCGTCAGTGAGAGCAGCGACGGGTTCCATCAGGAGCTTCTTCGTGGCCTGACTCATAAGCTCAACAATCTCCTGGCGGTTATCCAAGGCTTTTCCAGCTTGATCCTGATGGGGGACGATCTCGATCCAAGTGTGGCAGAAAACATGCAGCACATCCGTGAGGCCTCACTCGGCGTCTCTCAGCTTAGCGAGCGCATTCGTTCTGCGGGTGGCTGCGCCAAGCTGAATCCCCAGGCTCTCAGCCTGAATGAGTATCTCGGTGTCGTCGAGGGCGCACTCATGGAGCCCTTCCATAAAAACGGCGTTCAGCTTCATGCCGACGTCCAGCAGGGCCTGCCGCCCATCAATGTGGATCCCACCAAGTTTAAAGACATCCTTGTCGAGATCCTCAAAAACGCTGCTGAAGCAGCTGCTCCCGTCGGTGGTAGCGCCATGCTCCGCATCGTCGGTCCTGGCACCATCACTCCCCCTGAGCAGCGCCGGGTGGATATCCTGGTGACCAACACCGGCAGCCAAATACCGCAGGATAAGTTAGCGGCCGTCTTCCGTGCCTTCCACGGATCAAAGACCAGCAATCATCTCGGCCTAGGCCTCACCATTGCTTCCATGCTCTGTCACCAGATGGGCATCCAGATCGGCATCGCCTCAGAGAACAATGAGACGGTTGTTTGGCTTAGCTGCCCGATTGCTTAGTTTAGGGATCGACTTGTTTAGCTAATGATTTATCGGCCGCCTTCAGGATGAAGGCGGCCGACTCATTTTAATCAACTCTCGAAGTAGGTGTAGCCGCGCAGGCCGGCTTCAAAGGCACCCATGATCTCTCGGCGCTCAGTTGGTGTGATGCGGTTAGAGACGACGGCGCTTTCGGCTAGATTGCGGAAGCGTGTGGCGAGATCTTTAGGATCATACTCGACGTAGCTGAGCACTTCAGAGACGCTGTCGCCTTCCTGCTCACGGCGGTATTTGAGCTTGCCGTTTTCGATGGAAACACTGACGACATTGGTATCGCCCAATAGATTGTGCAGGTCTCCGAGTGTTTCCTGATAAGCGCCGACGAGGAAGATGCCGAGCATGTAGTCCACTCCAGATTCGATATCGGGATCATGTAGGGGCAAGCTGTCGCAGATCTGGCCGCCATGGGCAAATTTGTCGATCTTACCATCGCTGTCACAAGTGATGTCTGAAAGCACCGCGTTGCGGGTTGGCTTCTCCTTGAGGCGATGGATGGGCATGACAGGGAAGATCTGATCAATGGCCCAAAGATCGGGAAGGCTCTGGAAGACGCTGAAGTTCCCGTAATAATAGTCGGTCATGACGGCGGACATGCGGTCCATCTGGCTACCGTCGTGGCCGACGGATTCCAGCTTGCCAGAGACCCAGGTCATGACTCCCCAGTACATTTCTTCGCCCATGGAGCGGTCCCGGAGGCCAATCTTGCCGTAGCTAAACTCAGTGCGGAGTTTGTCACGGTAGTAAACGGCGTCGTTGTAGATTTCCTGAAGCCGCTCGCGTGTCAGTTTGCTATTATTGGTCAGGCTTTCCTCATGCAGTTCAGCCAGATTCTTCAGCAGGGCAGGGGCGTCTTTAGCCAGCTCGATGCTGCCTGTTGGTGGCTCAAAGCGATTCACGTCGAGGATATTGATCACCAGAACGGAGTAGTAGGCCACGATGGCGCGGCCAGACTCCGTGATGATGTCTGGGTGTGGCACGCCAGCTTCAGCGGTGACTTCACTGATGGCTTCGATCACGTCAGCACAGTATTCTTTGGTGCCGTAGTTGCTGGAGGCTGAGGTGGTGCCTTTGAAGCCGTCGTAGCTGATGGCCAAGCCGCCGCCCAGATCCAGGATGCCCATGCGGGCACCTTCTTGGACCAGACCACAATACACTCGGGCTGCTTCTGTCACAGCCTGGCGGATGGCGCGGATGTTCGGGATTTGGCTGCCCTGATGGTAATGAAGCATGCGCAGACAATCGAGCATTCCTTCCTCACGCAGGGTATCGACCACGTTCATGAGTTGAGAGATATTCAGGCCGAAGACACTGGCATCGCCACCTGAGCCGGCCCAGTGGCCTGCGCTTTCAGCACTGAGCTTAAACCGCACGCCGAGAGTTGGGCGCACACCCATCTTCTTACTGCGCTCCAGGATGAGTTTTAGCTCAGAGGGCATTTCCAGAACCAGGATCACCTGAAGGCCCATTTTTTGAGCATACAGTGCTAGGTCGATGAACTCTTCATCTTTGTAACCATTGCAGACGATGTAGGCCTCTGGGTCATGCATGTAGGCCAAGGCAGCGATCAGTTCTGGCTTGCTGCCGGCTTCGAGTCCGTAGTGATACTTGCGGCCATAACGCGTGATTTCGTCGATGACTTCCTGCTGCTGATTCACCTTGATCGGATAGACGCCGCGGTAAGCGCCCTGATACTTGGCTTCACGGATGGAGCTGGCAAAGCCTTCGTTCAGCTCATCAATGCGCCAGCGCAGCAGATCGCCGAAGCGGATGAGAACAGGCAGCTGTGTGCCACGATCACGCAGACCTTTGACGATTTGCGCCAGTGACACGGGCTTGGTCTTTTTGCCGTCTTTTAGATTCACCACGACTTCGCCCTTGGCAGAGACGTCGAAGTAACCATGGCCCCACTCGCGGATGCCGTAGAGTTCAGCGCTATCTTCGATGGTCCAAGTGGGTGTTTTTGTGCGGCGTTCCGTAATCATGTAGGGGCGCGATTATGGGGGAATTCTCGGCGATGAAAAGTGAAACTGTGCACCAAGGCTTAAATCGCCTTTCTTGTCACAATGGAACTAGGCTTCGCAAAAAGTACGGTAGGGGCCTGGAGCATGCTTAAAAACGCCGGCTTTATTGCCGGCTTTATTTAAAGACAAACGGCTTTGTATTCGTCTCGAAGCAGGTTCTTTTGAACTTTGCCCATGGTGTTTCTTGGCAGTTCTTTCACGATCACCACTTTTTTGGGAACCTTGAAGTTGGCGATTTTGGTCTTCAGGAAACTTTGAATCTCATTGGCATCGAGAGTCATTCCAGCTTTAGCGACGACGACCGCCACGCCTGCTTCTCCAAAGTCAGGATGAGGGACTCCGACGACGGCACTTTCTTCCACACCAGGGATGTCGTCGATAAATCCTTCTATCTCTTTGGGATAAACATTGAATCCTCCCGAGATAATGAGGTCTTTTCCTCGGCCTACGATGCTCAGGTAGTCATCTGGCACTTGATGGCCAGCCGCCTCACCGCCAAAGCGGCCCATGTCGCCGGTGCGGAACCAGCCGTCTGCGGTAAACTCCTCCCGCGTTTTATCGGGCATTTCCCAGTAACCTTTAAAGATGTTGGGGCCTCTGACTTCGATGAGGCCAATTTCGCCTAGTTTGCAGGGCTGGCCATCTTCACCCGTGATGCGGATGGAGACGCCGGGTAACGGTTTACCCACGGTGCCGCCATAGCGCTGGCCTTCACTCTGAAAGTAGGGATTGGAGGCTAGCATACCAGTCTCACTCATGCCATAGCGCTCCAGAATCGTGTGACCACTGCGTTCCCTGAATTCCAGGAATGTTTCTAATAAAAGCGGTGCCGAGCCAGAGATGAAGAGGCGGATGTTTTGACAAACCTCTTGGGTGAAGTCGCCTTCAGCGAGCAGGCGCACATAAAACGTCGGCACGCCCATCATTACAGTCGCTTTAGGCAGACTTTGCACCGCAGCTTTGGCATCAAACTTGGATAACCAAATCATCTTGGCCCCTGCCAACAGTGCGCCATTCACACCGACAAAGAGGCCGTGAATATGAAATATTGGCAGCATGTGAAGCAGGACATCGTCACTACTCCAGCCCCAATAAGCGCGCAGGGTGCTTGCGTTTGAGCCTAGATTACCGTGCGTGAGCATGGCTCCTTTGCTGCGGCCTGTGGTTCCTGAGGTGTAAAGGATAGATGCTAGGGCATCATCACTGAGATCCACTGTGGTAAAGGTGCCATTGAAGTGAGCAGCCTCTTCCATCAGTGAGCCGCTACCATCTTCATCTAAGGTCATGACATAGGCCACCTGCCTGCTTTTAGCGATCGGCAGGATCCAATCCACACTTTTGCTGGGGCAGATCACGACGGAAGGCGTGGCATTGCCAAAAAAGTAATCTAGTTCGGAGTCGCGGTAAGCGGTGTTTAGCGGAAGAAAGACCAAGCCTGCACGCAAGGTTGCCAAATAGAGCATCAGCCCTTCGGGCGATTTTTCGATCGTTGCAGCGACTCGTGATCCTAGAGGAAGACTCAGGGAGGCGAGCCATTGTGCTATGCGCGCGCTGCCTTGATCGATCTCTGTCCAAGTGCGATTGCGGCCATTGGGGACTTCAAGGCATGTGGTGTCGCGATCTTTCGGGAAGCCTGATTCGAGTAGCGAGTAGAGGTTCATGAGGGGAGAATCATTTTAGCGATGAAAAAGACCACGGATGGTCCAAGCAGGCAGCCGAGACCTGTATAAAAGGTGGCAGTCATGGCACCATAAGGGACAAGCTTGGGATCCGTGGCTGCGAGTCCTGCCATGACGCCACTGTTAGTTCCCATTAAGCCGCCGAAGATCATGGCCGCACGCGGACTGTCCAGACCGATGTGTTTAGCTAGTAGAGGGGTCATGGTCATGACGAGGACGGCTTTAACTAGACCTGCTGCCACGCTCAGCGCGATGATTTCGGTGCTGGCACCGATTCCTGCGCCAGTCACTGGGCCGACGATGTAAGTGGCTGCGCCTCCACCAATGGTCGTGATGCTCACGGCATCTCGGTAGCCGAAGGCATAGGCGACCATCCCACCCACGGCAAAGGAGACGAAGATGCCGATAAAAAGGGATAGGATGCCCATCCATCCGCCTTGGCGTAGTTCGCTCATTCGCACACCAAATGCAGTGGCTACGATGGCGAGGTCGCGCAGCATGGCACCGCCCATCAGGCCTAGTCCTGAAAGCATCGGAACATCTGCAAGGCCTTGTTTACCACCCGTGAATACGCCGCCGAAATAGGCGAGTAATAGACCGATCAAAATTGCAATGGCAGAGCCGTGGATGCGACCTCTGGTCACGCGTTCAGCCAGTGTGTAAGAGATCCATAACGTGAGGCCCACCACGGCGAAGGCCGTCACTAGCGAATAGCTCGTGAGCACTTTTTCAATGGGTGAAAGGTAGTTCTGCATAAGCTATTTTTTCGCCTTCTGATCACGGCATCCAAGCCTGACAAGTAGCCCCACCAAGGCAAAGCAGACTGCAGTGCCCAGGGCACCTGCAAGCGTTGCCATCAATCCGCCGCTGAGGGCTCCACGCACGTTTTGACTGGCAGCCATTGCCACCACAACGGGGACATAAATAGCTCCCCAAAATGAGATGCCGGACTCGCTTCCGACAGACATTCTTCCAGTTCGCTTCAAGTAATCGGTGCTGAAAATAAGCAGAAGCATGGCAATGCCTACACCGCCAATATCAGCATCGATTCCAGCCAGCAATCCAAGTAGGCGCCCAGTGCTCAGTCCAATGAGTAGGCTGAAAGAGAGGATGGCAGTTCCGTAAATGGTCATGGGATAAAGGTGATGATTCTTTTCGGTTTCCTCTGCAATGGCAATGCTCGTTTTCTCAGTGCGTGATTTTTTATGAGAACTGAGGTCCAGGGGTAGCTTGACTCAGTAGGGCTATTTCAGCTCTGCAAAGCCGCAGAAGACGCTGGAGTCCCCAGGCGGTCTTGTCGGCAGGGGATCATCGTGATCCAGATGCTCGTAGATGGCGCTGAAAAACTCTTCTTGTGTGGTGACGCGCCGGATGCGGTGCTCAAGCTGGCCTTCCGCGATGCCGGTAGTGATGAAGACCATGTAGCGCTTCATTTTCTGCACATGTGGACGCACATCAAAGCGTGGGTGAAAAGCCGCCGTGGCATCCCAGAGCGCCTGGATGTAGCGCAGCATGTCCCGCCCCGTGGGTGCAGCGGGTGTGCCGCCTTCCCAATGCGTGCGCAGATGCGAGAAAAGCCAGGGATGCCTGATGGCCCCGCGCCCCAGCATGAGCCCAGCTGCCTGGGTATCCCTCAGATAGGCCAGCCCTGTGGGTACATCTACGACGTTGCCATTGGCGATGACAGGACAAGGCATGGCCTGCACGGCAAGACGGACACACTCTGGATGCACAGGCGTTTTATAGGCATCCCTCACCGTGCGTCCATGAATGGTCAGCATTTGGATGTCGTGCTTTTGAAAGACTTCCAACAGGCGAGGGAACTCCGCTTTGTCGGCAAAGCCCACGCGGCACTTGACGGTGAATCGGCCCTGGATGTTCTCTCTGAGGGCGCGGAGAATCTCATCCACACGCTCAGGCTGGCGCAGCAATCCGCCGCCAGCGTCTTTTCGGCAGACGATCGGCGCAGGGCAGCCCAGATTCAGGTCGATACCAGCCACAGGATACTTTTCCAGCAGCTTGGCCGTGCGCACAAGAGCGGGGATGTCCTGGCCGATCATCTGGGCTACGACAGGGCGGCCAGTGTCGTTTTCGGTGATGGAGCGCAGCGTGTTACCATCCAGCTTTGACTCAGCTGTGACCCGGAAGTATTCGGTGACGAAAATGTCTGGTCCACCAAAGCCAGCCATGAGCCGCATGAAGGGCAGGTCTGTGACATCCTGCATCGGCGCCAGGACGAGGACGGGGCGATCTTTAGGAAAGAGCTCGCGCATACCGGCGCTGCATCAGGCTTTGCCGTCAGCGTTCACGAGAGTTCCCATCACCTCACCGACCAGGGCACGGCGGATGTTGTCAGGCTCATTCATGCTGAAAACGATGATTGGCATGTTGTTCTCCATGCAGAGGGAAAAGGCCGTGGAGTCCATGACTTTGAGCTGCTTGGTCAGGCAGTCATGGAAGCTGATGTTGTCATAGCGGACGGCATCTTTGTTTTTATTCGGATCGCTGTCGTAGATACCATCCACTTTTGTGGCCTTAAAGACGCAATCGGCACCCATTTCGGAGGCGCGCAGGGCAGCCGTGGTGTCAGTAGAGAAGAATGGATTGCCCGTGCCAGCGGCAAAGATGACCACGCGGCCCAGTTCCAGATGGCGCATAGCCACGCGACGGATGAAGGGTTCAGCCACGTTTTTCATTTCAATGGCACTCTGCACCCGAGTCGGCACGTCCATGGCCTCTAGCATAGATTGTAAGGCCAGTGAATTCATGACCGTGGATAGCATGCCCATGTAGTCGGCGGTGGCGCGCTCCATGCCTTTATTGCTTGCACTGACTCCACGCCAGAAATTACCGCCACCTACGACAACGGCGATTTCTAGGCCTGTCTGATGCGCGGCTTTGATCTGAGCCGCGATGTCCTCCACGATGGGGGGACACCCGGCCAGCTGCTGGGTAGTACTGAAATGGCGGTGAGTCAAAAGTGGCTGGTGGTCGGGGCACCTGAATCTAGTGAGGGCGGTCTCGCCGCTTTAGGAGCTGTACAGGTCTATAATGCGGTGACGGGTGCCTGGGTGCGGAAGATTCTTCCGCCTGCGCCGCAGGTCTTTAAAACCTCCTTTGGCCAAAGTTGCGCGATTGTAGGAGATCTGGCTTTGATCGGTGCGCCTGATTTTTCGAATGTGACCTCAGGAGCAGTGTATGTCTATCATCTGGGGACCGGCGCGCTGGTGCGCACACTTCGACCCTCTTCTTTGGATGCTCCAGGAGATCGCTTCGGCTGCTCGGTCGCGGTCGCGGGGAAGCGGGCGGTGATCGGCAGTTGTAGAGATGATGGATCAAAGGGTAGTGCTTATATCTTTGACTACACGACAGGGATCAATGGCACTCAGATCACCAAGATTTTTGATACCTCAGGCATTGCAGGTGACCTGTTCGGCATCGCTGTGGCGGCTGAGGGAAATGTCTGTGTCGTGGGCTCTCCGAAGATGGATAGCAAGGGCGGTTACCTGTGCTTTGACCTGACGACCGGAGCTCTTCTAGATCGCCGATCCCCGGCGGGCGCCGTCGCCAATGATTCGGCTGGTTACACGATTGCCATGAGCGGAGGCGTCATCGTGATGGGTGCCCCGCAGGTGACGGGTGCAATGCAGGGGAAGGTTTTCACACGCAACCTGATCAGTGGCACTGAGCGCACGTTGACGGCCAGTGATGGTGTGGCAGGGGCCGGACTGGGGCTGTCCGTGGCGGTCGAGAGCGGCCTCATCGTGGCTGGTGCCCCCTATAGGCTAGGTGGCGGGAAAGCTTACGTCTTTGATCTGAACTCTGCCAGCACTACGGAGATGCGCAGCTTGTCATCGCAAGATCCAAACGTGTTCGCCCTCGGCGGGTCGGCGGCAGTTCTGGGCAGCACTCTTTACGTGGCCGCCGGGGAGGATGGCACTCAGGGGAGTCAGGCCGGCGCTGTCATGATGTATCGCCCCGTGATCCGCCCCCTGCCGCTGGTCAAAGTGACGGCAACTGGTGACTCAGCCCCTGGTGCCGCAGACATCTTTTTCAAGACGGTGGGTGATGCCTCACTCAATGGTCAGTCCGAGATTGCCTTTAGCAGCACGCTTTCTGGAGCTGGCTCCAATGCGAGTAAAGACCTGGGTGTCTGGAATAATCTTTTCAATCCTAGCTGGCTGGATCTGTCTTTTAAAAGCCGCGCTACTGACGGTGCGCTCACTCTCACCAGTGTGTTTAAGCCTTTGCTCAATAACTTAACTCACAGCTACCTCCAGGCCACCCTCAGCGGCGTTGGGGTGACCGTGGCCAATAATCGGGCTATCTACGTGGACGATGGCTCATTTACCACAAAGCTTTACCGCACAGGTGACGCCATCGCTGAGTTCCCTGCCGTCTTACCGGTCCTAGCTGGGGCAAAGCTGCTGAGCTTTCAGCAAGTGGTACAGTCACGCCTAGACACACCCAATACTCTAGTCGCAGCCTGCACGCTGCAAGTCGGCTACAATGCTACCAATGCGGCGACAGACAGTGGCATTCTTATCCGCAATCTAACGGGCGGCACCAATGAGGCTGAGCGTGAGGGGGACACTCGCGGTGGCAAAACCTATGGTCAATTTATGGGGCGAATCTCCCACTACCATTCTATGCTTGTTTATCCCACAGCGGTGATCGCCTCAGCAGCGACCAACCAAGTCCTATTTTCGAAAACCCTGGGGAATGATCCAGTCGTGGTTAAAGAGAAAGGCGGGCTCATTTCAGGCACGAATACGGGAATCGTTAATGGTGTGATGCATTCCAGCTTTATCGGTGAAGGCTGCGATGACGGGGACAACATCCTCTACCGCAGTACCATCATTGGCACCGGCGTGACCAGCGCCAATAACGAAGGCCTCTGGCGTACTCAGGGCGGCAACACGCGGCAGATTTTCCGTAAAGGCACCGACCTAGGCATTGCGACGCCAGGTTACATTCCTCCAACTGGACTGAGCGGAGTCAAGATCGCCAAATTCATCGCCTTTTGGCAGACTTTTAATCAGCAGCTCGCCCTCGTGCAGCTAAGTGGCACTGGGGTGTCGGCAGCCAATGATCAGGCCCTGCTGCTGTTTCAAAGCGCTGGAGCTGATAACCAACTCATCGTCCTCATGCGGGAGGGTGATCACGCTCCAGGCTGTGGTGGCGCTAGTATCGGGGTGATCAATCGCGTGGCGGTGGAGCCGTATTATGGCAGCTATCTCATCCATACCACACTCGTCGGTGCAGCAGTCGGGACGGATCTGGCTCTATTCCGTGGCGCATCTCACATCACGGTTTCGCCGACCAAAGATACCCTGCGCCGCCCCTTTTTGATCCTGCGGAAGGGGCAGCTCTTTGAGACTCAGCCGAGCAAAGTAAAATCCTTTTCACTGCCGACAACTCATCTGACAGCTGCTGGCGCAGGTGCCACAGGGCTGGGCTCGGCAATTCAGGAAGCCATTTCGGGGCCGAGTGAGTTTACAGACATTGCTCTGACCATCGAATTTGACAACGGCGTGCGCCAACTCATGAAAGGCAGGCCTTGATCAAGTGCCGATTCGGGGTGGCCTAGTGAGATTTATTTTTTGGCCTGTGGCAGCTGATTTGGCACGCCATCCAACGCGGCAATGAGGGCGATCTCGGCGAGTAACTTTTGGATGTGACAGCCAGAGGCGGCGAAATTTTGCTGAAGCTGGTCGATGACGTGATGACCATAGGCAGGAATGGGTTGTTTGACGATGTGGTTGAAGAGATGGCGAATGAAAGCGCGGTGGCCAGCAGCGTTGTCTGCGACGTAATTGACGATGTCCCTTGGGCCTGTGAGATGGATCGTTGCGCCTTGGTCGTCGGCAAACTCGCTGATCGCATTGACAGGTTTGTTGTTGTCCTTGGTGCGCCAGCGACCGATGGCGTCGAAGTTTTCCAAACTGAACCCCAAGGGATTGATGGTCGAGTGGCAGGACATGCAGGAGTTGTTGCGCGTGAGTTCGGTGATCTTTTCCCGCATCGTTAGGCTGGGGTTGAAGTGGCTTTCATCAAAGGCCACAGCCATCGGTGGTGGCTTCAGTGCCATGCCAACAATGTTCCGAGTGAGAAAGACACCACGGTGAATGGGGGATGTCTGCTTGCTGTAAGCCATCGATGCGAGGAGATAAGGATGCGTAACGACTCCGGCGCGCTGTTTCGGATCGAACGAGACACGCTGAAAGTCGTCACCTTTGACCGATTGACCGTAGAAGGCTCCAAGGCGCTCGTTGAGCAGGACGTAGTCGGCTTTGAGGAGTTCGCGGTAGTCGGATTTTTCCGTCCAGACGACTTGGTCAATGAATGTCAAAAGAGACTCCCTCAGGTCGGCCAGTACATCACTATCAAAGCCGGGAAAGGCTTTGGGGTCCTTGGATGTAGTCTCAGCGTGTTCGAGGTCCAGCCAGTGATGAAAGAAGCCGTGAAGCTTGGCTTTAGCACGCGGGTCGGCGATCATGCGTAGGGCTTCGGCTTTCACCTGATCCCGTGTTTTGAGTTTTCCACTGGCCGCATTCTGTGTCAGCTTTCGGTCAGGGATGCTGTCCCACAAGCTCAGGGCTAGTCTGGCTGCTATATCAAATTCATCAGGCTGCGCTTTTTCCCTTAAATCCGGGTAAAGAAACCTTGGGGAGGTGAGCGTGAAAAGGATGACTCGTTTCACCGCCTGATCTGGAGTTTTGGTACCGGCAAAATGATTCTGCACATACAGCAGATGTTGTTCTTCACTCAGGGGGCGGCGAAAGGCGGCTTCTACAAAATGACGGGCAAACTGCTTGAGTTTGTCGCTTCGGTCTGGTGCATCGGATTTGGTGCCTGCGATTCTGTCCATGCGGCTTTCGATGTGTTCAGCCGTGGCGATGGCTGCTTCCGTTGTCGCTTGTTCCCAGGCTTTGGAAATGCTGGACCCTCGCTCATAGCCAACGCTACGGTCATCAGCTGGGAACGTGGTATCGACAATCATTTGAACCTGTGGGCGATCATTGCGTAGCGCATGTTGTGGGATGATCTCCAGTGCGCCGTGAGGTGGCTTCCACCAGAGTTCGATCGAGGCTGATTTTTCTTTGAACTTGAAGTGTTCCAGGATCAGTCGGTAGGCGCGCCCGCCGACAAGAAAGAGACTTTTCTTTTCCTCACGCACCGTGGGGCCATTGCTGACCCAGCCATCAATCAGGGTCTCTTCGTCATCATTGATGTAAAGACGCACTCCGTTTTCAGTCTTCACGATAAACTCATAAATGCCAGTTTCTTCGGCAATGATGCTGCCATCCCAGCGGTTAGTGAACTCACTGGCCACCAGCTTCGTTTTGTCCGGGCTATCGCTGCCGAAATGAAATGCGATTCGTCCTTCCAATCTTTCAAATTGAGCACGTTTGCGTTTACTCTCTTTTTCTTCTTTGGCTTTGCGCTTGTCACGCTCACGGCGTTCCTCTGCCTTTTTCAGGGCCTTGATTGCTTCGGCAATTTTTTTCTCATCAGCCTTCTGGGCTTTCAGTTCTTCGAGTTTGGTTTCTTCAGGTAGTTTTTCGATGGGTTTTGGGATCTCTGGCGGTGGGATTTCAAAGCCACGATAGGAACCTTTGATCCCTGTTTCTTGCGTGATCGGACGGTCATATCCTGGACCATTTCGGAATCTTCCGATTAAATCCATGACTGAGCTGCGGTACTGGCTGATGGTCAGTCTCGTCAGATCTTTCTGAGGTGGACTGATTTTCGCCTGAGCTACAGGAGAGTAGAAAGCATCGTAAATATAGGCTGCGACTGCCTTGGCATCCTCCCCGACACAGGTGCCTTCCTTATCTTCGGGCATGGTTTTTTCGATCTTGCGAGTCAAGGCTTCTAGGCTGCGATCTCCAGTGAGCGGTTCATCGTATTTCCCGTCCACGCCTTGCCCTACTTTGCCGTGGCATTCGACACACATTTTCTCATAGATCACAGCACCTGGATGCATTGTATCTGCGGCCAGGGAACTCAAGATGCAGCAGAGAAACAGGACGCCAGCAGCCATGCATTTGCGTGGTTCGGGAAGGATACTGTAGTTGTCTTGGCGAGGTGACATGGGGGGATTGTCGGACCTTATTGGGTGATCAGATGGAAAAGCATCAGATGCTATGGAAAAACATACAGAGGCTATGGCATGACTCTTTCCGTTTTTTGGGTATTCAATTTTCGCGTCTTTGGCTATGCCTAGTCTGACTTTTGGTGATGGTCTTAAGCTTGAAGGCAAAACGGGGTCACCAAAAAAAGGCTTGGGACTTTATGTCCCAAGCCAAATTGGATCAGCAATGGTGATCAGTTGCTTTAGACTGTTTCAGGCACTTTACCGCCATCAAGCTGATCCTGCCAGGCTCGGAGTTCTTCCCATTTGGATTCATGAGCTAGGGCGGCCTGACGTGGCCAGGTGGTCGGGTCGTGCATGACAAAGCGCTCGCCAGCGCGAGTTAGGATCTCTTTTATTTGTTCGGTACTGGCTTCACCGAGCTTTTGCCAGGTGGTAATGCCGTCTGCTTGCAGTAGCTCTTCGATCTTGGGGCCGATGCCTTCAACGATTTTAAGGTCGTCCTGCACAACTCGCTTACCGAGTGTG
>JAPLUM010000158.1 GCA_026397605.1 Verrucomicrobiota bacterium
AAATGGATTCAAATGTCCGAGCGCATCGCTGAAATCATGCGTGAGCGCAAAGGCCTCAATGCCAATGTCGATTTCTACAGCGCCACTGTTTATTACAGCCTGGACATCCCGACCGATCTCTTCACGCCGATCTTCGCCATCGCCCGCATGAGCGGCTGGACAGCCCACGTGCTCGAGCAATGGAGCGAAAACCGCCTCTTCCGTCCTCTCAGCGCATACGTTGGTCGTCCTTATGGTCAAAAAGTTGTCCCGATTGCAGAGAGATAGAATAAATAGGTGTTCAGATAAACATCGGGTTGACTAGAGTGTTCGTATGAACAAAATAGTCATCCTATGAGTTATCAAACATCCCCTCTCACTCGTCTTCTCTCCCAACTCCGCGGACTCGTCAGCATCGCTGATACTGAAGTCAATCGACGTGATCTCAATTGCGCTCGACACAGCGAAGTTCAGCTGGAATTAGATTTCCACGAAAGAAAACAGAGTGAGTCCAAGTGGAGCACCAGAATAAATATCCCTTCATATGGCAGCTGAAGAATTCTCAATGAATGATTTATCGTTCAAAAATGTCACAAGATAATCGTTTTTGTATGGACAAAACAATCCTAAATTGCTTCAATATCCAATCTATTCGTTTAGATTGATCCAATTTCCCGATTTTTCGATTTTATGTCCCCATCTACCTTGTGGCGCTCTGCCCCTCTTTTCTGTGTCCTCGCTGTTCTTCAGGGAATCTTCTCAACGCAAGCCGTTGCTCAATACGGAGCATCCCCATCTCAGACAGGGATGTTCTTTGATGACTTGAGAGCACGCAGTGTCAGTGAACGGGCGTCTTCAAATGCATCCACTCGTGATGGAGATGTAGCTTATGACTTTGATAGCGGCGTTTATCGTGATGCACAGGGCTCCACCATGGGCCAGCGTAATCAGGATCTCGAATTAGCCCGTAACATCAGTCGTCCAAGTGCCCTCAGTGGCAGCAGTGCCTATGCTGCACGCAGCGTCGGTGATTACACCAACTACTCTGGCCAATACACCACGCCGACAGGCTTCTTCGCCCCGACATACACCTCGGATCCATTCCTCAGTGGGAAGCGCAATCTAAAGGTCGGCCCTGTGAACGTCGGCTTCGGCTTGTATCAAGGGGTTGAATACAATGATAATATCAATCGAGCACCCAATGGCGCTAGTGACATCATCACGACGACAATGCTAAGCATTAATGCCAATTATCGAGTGACTCAAAACAACACGCTTTCGATCAGCACGGCTGTAGGATTTGATAAATACTGGGAGCATCCAGAACTCTCCCCATATGGTGGCGGCAGCGGATTTGTTCTGAACGTTCTTCCTGGAAGCACGATTGCTTACGATATCAAAGCAGGTCCCGTCAATTTCACCCTATACAATCGCTTTTCCGTTCGTCCTGCTGCACGCAGCACTTTTGCCTTATCACAAAATCAGACTTTTGGTGTATTCCAAAATGATACCGGCCTAGCAGCTAACTGGCGCATTAATTCTGACTGGTCTTTGGCTTTGAATTACATGCATTCGATTGCAAATTCACTTTCAACAGTTGGTAATAACGCTGACGGAACTGGAGGCCAAAGACCCACTGCATTCAACCGCACGACAGATTCACTACAAGGCTCCCTTACCTATAGCCCGAATGGCACTTGGACAGCAGGCCTTGAAGGCGGCATAACAAAAGTAAATTACGAAACTCAATTTAACAATGATGGCAACTTGTTTAATCTTGGCGCATTCATTGTCATGCCTCTGGGTAAATCCACTTATGTCAGAGCAGCCGCAGGATCTCAGGTATACTCGTTCGGTCAGAATGGAAGTGTTCAGAACGCTATCGACTCACAAGCCGCTGGACTTGGGATTCAAGGTAACGAAGCCTTTTTTAATCAATTTGCGAGAACCGGAGACCAAAATGATCTCAATGATTTCTATTACAGTGTGACTCTTTCCAACACTTTGAATTCCAGAGTTAGCCAGGCTTTAACATTGGGCCATGAGTCATCCTTGAACCTGACCTCCAATTACATCACCTCTGACTACATCAACTATGGCATCTCCATGATCGCATGGCGTGGCAGCAAAATCAGTCTGAGCGGCTATTTTGAAAATGCCGAAGCATCCGGTGGTCTTCATGGTCAAAATATTCAGCAGCATGGATTTGACCTCTATGTTGCCCATCGCATAAATTCCCGAGTGCAATTTGGAGCAGGTTATCATTATGGCTTTTCCGACGTTGAGGCACAGCAGGCAGCCAGTAACATCACAAACAGCAACGATTTCACCCAACACGCCTTCAATGTCGATTTCACATATACTTTGTCAGCTAAATCTACTCTAAATTTTGGGTATCGTCATTATGTGACAACGGTCGAAAATGGAACAGGTAACTTCAGTCAAAATCGTTTGACCCTCGGTTATAACTACAATTTCTGATCTAGTTCATTTTTCCGTTTCTTATAGTCTGTGGTCGTTTGATATGCTCCTTCCCTTTTTGCTATGACTGTTACACGTCTTCTTTTCGCTGCCTTCTTTGCGTCAGCGAGTCTTTCTCAGGCACAGGATCCAGGAGTACGGGAGTTTCAGGATCGCAGGCCTGAAAATAATGCGGCAGCTGTCCCGACGGGCAATGTAGCGATGTCTGCTGGAGTCATCAACTCCATGGATGTGCTGGACGACACCCAACCCATCGAATCGGGAGATTTGATCAGTATGCGTATCGTCGAAGATCGTCGTGAACCTTTACAACTTCGCGTTGGTGTAACAGGTGAAGTCAACGCCCCCCACATTGGCCTTGTCAAAGCTGCAGGGCGCACCTGCAAAACGCTTGGTTATGAAGTGAAGCGCCGCTTGGAACTGAATTATTACAATGTGGCCACCGTCGTTGTCACGATCGATTTAAGGCGGGTCGACAATCCTAATGCTCCACGGAACATCACCACTGGCTACGACATTGAATTTTTCACGGTTTATGGACAGGTACTACGCCAAGGTAAGTATGAACTCCCTCAGGATGAGGACATCACCATCAGTCAAGCTATCCTCCGTGCCGGTGGCTTTGCCCAGTTTGCTCACCCGCAAAAGGTGAAATTGGTGCGCAAGACGCCAAGTGGTAACAAAACCATCATGGTCAATCTTGATCAAATCATGCGCCGCGGAAATTTAGAGTATGACATCTTCGTCCGCAAAAACGACGTCATCATTGTGGACGAAAAGAAGGTGAATTTCTAATTTCATCTTTATTTGATCATTCCGCGCGGACAACAATCTAAGATAAGCCGACGAAGAACCGGTTTTTTTAATAGAGATCTGGGCTTTTCTGAACCATACTGCCCAACCCAGTTGACTGATCATCAAGGATGACTCATTCAGCCCGTTGCCCCCCCCGCTGCTTTTTCTTTTCAACTCTAGAACGTCATGGAAAACTCTCTATTACTGCCGCCTCAGAACCCAGGGCAGTCGTCCACACTCAGCCGAATTCACGAGACATCGGCAAAGTTCCAACGCTACAAGATCCTTTTGCGCCGCCGTTGGTGGTTCTTGTTGCTCACGGCCAGCATTGGCGTTTGCGTCATGGCATTGCGTATCACAGGCAAACCAGATACGTATCAAAGCCTGGCGAAACTAGTCGCTGGTGGCCGAATTGTCGCCCAAGAAGGAAACGTGGGCTGGCAGGAACAATTGACGGACTTTTATGGCACGATCATTGAGACGCTGGAAAGCGCGGAAATGAAAAAGCGCGCTTTAGCTCGTGTTCACGCACTGCACCCTGATTTAAAAGACACTAACGTTGAAATCCGCGTCGCTCAGACCAAAGGATCTGCCATTTTCAACGTCTTTGCCGTCGGGTCAGAAAAGACCTTCACCAAAATCTTTTTGGATGCCATGCTCGACGAGTTTGTGGCGTTCAGGCAGCAGATCCGCGAACAAGGCCTTGAGCGCGCTTTGAACACCTTCACCGAGACGGTGGTGAAGAAAAGCAAAGAACTCCAAGAACGCACGGAGCGTCTGGAAGCTTTTCGAAAAGCAAACAACATGGTGCTTTTGACGAACGGTAATAACGAAGCTGCCGCTTTTTTGCTCAATCTGAGAGCCAAACGTGAGATGATGAATGGTGAGCTGACGGACATCAAAAACGCCCTTGAAGACGTAGATGCAGCCATGGTTGACCGTGAAAGAGGCATCCTCGCAGGCGGAAACGCACAGCCCGCCCAACCTGGAACAAGCGCATCAGCCCCAGCAGGAGACGCCAAGCCAGGCCTGCCTCAGGCAAATCTAAATAGCACATCTGTCGCTAGCCTCGGCATGACCTCCGCAGAGCATGATTATTTGGAGACTAAGAAATCGATCATGCAGATTCAAAATGAGCGGACGAGCCTGATCAAATATCTCAAACCTGGTCATCCAGATGTGGTGAGATTAGAAGAACAGATTGAATCGGCCAAAACGCTGCAGCAAAACTTTGCAGATGAAATTGTGAAGGAAATGCGCAGCCGTGAATCCACTCTCAAACGTCAATTAGGCAGTCTAGACAAGCAGATCGAAGAAAAACAAAAAGAAGCCATCGAGCTCGGTGGCAAACTTGCAGAGCATGAGCGCCTTGAAGAAGAGTTCCGTGCCACAAAGCTAGCTCATGATCAGATGTTTGAGCGTGTGCAGAAGTTCCAGGACTTTCAAAATGTGCAGACGGACTATGTTGCCATTCAGGAACACGCCTCACCGGCTTACAAGAACGTCGAAGATTGGATCAAGCCTCTTCTTGGCGGTTTAGTTGGGGGCATGTTATTGGGAATGATCGTTCTCGTTCTCTTCGATCGTCTGGATGACCGGATGAATTCCTTTAGTGAGTTTCAGGGGCTGTTCCCAGCGGAGGCTGTTCTTGGCCAGATCCCAGAGCAGCGCCAGCGCGGTGATGTCGCCCTACTCCGACCTAACGATGACCGCCATCTTTATGCAGAAGCTTTTAGAAATGTACGCTCATCCATTCTCTTCAAAAACTGGCAGGGCAAGCCACCAAAGACGATCCTGGTTACCAGTGCCGTTCCCAATGAAGGTAAGACGACAGTCACTTCCAACTTAGCTGTGACCATGGCCACCTCTGGGGCTCGTGTTCTCTTGGCTGACTGCGACTTACGCCGCGGTGGAGTGAGCGAGCTTTTCAAGCTTCCTGGCGGCCCAGGCCTCAGTGAAGTCTTATTGGGTAAATTACACTGGCGTGATGCCGTGCAGGAAACTGGCATTCGTGGTCTTGATCTGCTGGCGCGTGGTGAGGTTTTTGATCAAACGTCTGAGATGCTGCTATCCAAAACCGCAGAAGAAATGCTACGAGAAATGGGAGATGAGTATGATTACGTCATCTTTGATAGCGCACCTGTTCTTGTCGCCGATGATACAGCAAGCTTTGCCCCGAAGATTGACGTGGTTCTCTTCGTCGTCCGCCTATCTTCAACAATGGCACGCTTAACCGGCAAAGCACTGGATCTGCTATATGACCGCCAAGTCAATGTGGGTGGGGTCATCCTGAATCGTTCCACAACGAATCTCAAAGAGTACACTTACTACAACTACGCCAGCTACTACTATGCCCCAAAGAAGCCAAGTGAGGATGCATCAACGGCTAAAGCTTAGTTGTTGTATGTTTGTAACAAGCCTTGGGTTCTAAGCCAGGGCTCGAAATGAGGGTTTTATTCCAATTCAGAAACCCTATTGGCTGCGCCACTAGGGTTTCTGAATTTCAACATCTCTACTACCTCGCCGAGATTCGTATCCGTCAAATGTAGCGCCGTGGTCTGGTGCTTGACTTGGGGCGCTTGATTACGCGGGCACCGAGGTGGATTCGGTTTTCATCTGTGCGGATGCGCTCACTTTTGCT
>JAPLUM010000373.1 GCA_026397605.1 Verrucomicrobiota bacterium
ATCCCTGGAGAGGCCAAAGAGCGTATCGCCCTGGATCGAGAAGTCTTCCTGAAAGCCATCAGCCGTGTCTCCTTGCTCGCCAGTGAGAAGTCAAACTCGGTGAAATTCCAGTTCACACCGGGACAGGTCGAGATCATCGCCAGCAGCCCAGACATCGGTGAAGCTCGCGAAACCATCGCCATCAACTACAAAGGAGCTGTCATTACCATCGCCTTCAATCCAGAGTTTACCATGGCTCCTCTGCGCAACTTATCCAACGATGAAGTTCATCTGCATCTCATCGATGACATCAGCCCTGGTGTCCTTCGTGTCGGCAATAACTTCCTCTATGTGCTCATGCCAATGCGCGTGAATAGCTAATTCTGTTTCACCCTTAACCTCACCCTCATCCGATGGTCCGTTCCCCCTTCATTCTTACGCTAGCTGCCTGTGCTCTTTCCGCCTGTCAGCCCTACATGCAGCCACGCCCCTTTGCTGGCCGCGGTGGTCAATCTTTGGACCAGCCACCACGCTATGGTGATGGCAATCGCTACGTCGAGCCCATCGCCCCTGGAGCGCAGACAGATCCCAGTGCTGTCATTCCGCCCGTTCCCGGAACTCCTACTCCGACAACCCCTGTTCCTGGCATGCCAGGAGTCGATCAGGGGCTGACGTTGACCCCTACTCCGAGTGGCCCAGCCGCCCCGACCACGCCGACCGTGACGCCGACTGCCCCCACAACTCCGACTGTCACCCCCCCGAGTACGGCTCCAGTTGCCTCAGACGTGCCCTTCGCCCGCTCGGTTGCAGGCAAGCCAGGCTATGTTTATAGCCCGAAAGACCCCAAGAAAATCATCAGCGTGGATGGCCTGCGTCCCGGCTCCAAAGCCAAAGACCCCGAAACTGGCGAGATCTTCCGTGTGCCTTTTCAGTGATAGCGCCCCCATTTTGGTTCTTGCTGAGTGATCGGCCGTCCGCTAAATCATGGGTATGTGCCAAAAGCTCCTTCTATTCGCAGTCCTTTCTTTTATTTCTCTGAGTGTCTCTGCCGCGGATCGGTTGAAGGTGCTGATCATTGATGGTCAAAACAATCATAAGTGGGACATAACCACGCCAGTCCTCAAGAATGCACTTGAAAGCAGTGGTGCCTTCAGCACTGAAGTGAGCACGACTCCAGCCAAGGGCTCACCTGCAGAGGCCTGGAAAGAATGGCACCCTGACTTCAGCCAATACGCTGCGGTGGTCAGTAACTACAACGGAGAGCCCTGGCCTGAGGCGGTACGTGTGGCCTTTGATGCTTACATGAAGGCTGGCGGTGGTTTTGTTTCTGTTCATGCGGCTGATAACTCCTTTCCTGAGTGGAAGGAATATAATCAGATGATCGGAGTCGGCGGCTGGGGAAAAAGAAATGAGGAATCTGGCCCTTGGCTCTATGTCAAGGATGGCAAGCTTTTCCGTGATACGAGCAAGGGCAATGGCGGTGCGCATGGGAAGCAGCATGAGTTCATCGTCGAGATCCAAAACGCTGAGCACCCGATCACTCGCGGACTGCCTTCCCGCTGGCTGCACGCGACAGATGAACTCTACAGCCGCTTGCGTGGCCCAGCAGAGAATATCGAGATCCTGGCTACGGCCAAATCAGATCTGACCGCTGAAAATGAACCTAACCTGATGGTGCTCAGTTATGGCAAAGGCCGTGTGTTTCATACCACTCTCGGGCATGCTGATTACTCGATGTTGGATCGCGGATTCTATGAAACCTTCCAGCGTGGCACGGAATGGGTGGCTACAGGTGACACTAAAATGACCGGTGATGTGCCTGCGGACTTCCCCACAGCAGAAAAGGTCTCTGTGCTGATTTTAGATGGGCATCCGAAGCAGTCTCCGCCTGCGCCAAAGAAGTAACGGGTGACATAAGCATAAAAAACAGTTGCTCATCGCCGCAGAGGAGAGTATGAGCACTGCCCTTTGGATCCCGCGCGGTTAGCTCAGTGGTAGAGCATTACCTTGACATGGTAGGGGTCACAGGTTCGAACCCTGTACCGCGCACCATCTTTATTGAAGCCAGCAGACAAGCTGGCAAACTCTCAGAAGATGATCAAATTGACGCCAAAGGCCACGGAAGAAATCTCCGGCAGCACGCGTTTTGCATCCATCCTTATGATGCGATTTTTGATACTCTCCTTCGCCTGCTGTCTGCTGGCATCCTGTTCCACTGCGTTTAAGCGCGAATGGAAAGTAGCCACGGCTCGATCGGCAACGTCTGAGATCGAAGGCGCCTGGCAGGGAACTTGGATCAGTACTGCCAATGGGCATCATGGGAATCTGCGCTGCATCGTGGGGCCCAAGAAGAGCCCGCAAGGGGACCGAGAATTTCATTATCATGCCACCTGGGCAGGGCTTGTCGGAGGTGCCTACCGTGCCACGCATCGGGTGTTGGATTCTACAGGGGTGGCGACTTTTACCGGTGAGCATCTGATGCCGCGCTGGGCTGGGGGGCGCTATGTTTATGATGGAACAATCAAAGGAGATGCGTTCAATGCCTCTTATGAATGTTCCAAGGATAAGGGCACTTTTCAGATGCAACGGGTAAAGTAGGCAAATTCTGCCGCTACTATCACAAGCAAGGTGGAGACTGGTAAGCATTGCTGCGATAGTCTCAGCGATGTCAGATCATAGCTCCTGCAAACACTGTGGATCACCCGTTCCTGCGAACCGTGATGACGAGTTTTGCTGCACTGGCTGTGTGTACGTTTATGACCTTTTGCATCAGCAGGGGCTGGATCACTTCTACGATCTGAAGGGAAATCTCTCTCTTCCACCGGTTTCCCCCCAGAGCCTGCGTGAGCGTGACTACGAGTGGCTGGTTGAGCTAGGTCGGATTGTTGTTCCTCAAGGCGAGCTTCGGTTGGCGTTGCAGGGTATCTCTTGTGTGGGGTGCATCTGGCTGATCGAAAAGGTCTTTGCTCGCCATGCTGGAGGACTTCGGGTGAATGTGGATGTCGTGCATGGGGACTTGGCTTTGATCTATGATCCGGCTGTGTTTGATGTGGTGGCCTTTGCCAAAGACATGCAGGCTTTTGGGTATCTCGTCGGAGCGCCACTCGAGGGTGAAGAACGGAAGCAAGTGTCTGGCTTGGAACGGCGAATGGGCGTGTGCGGCGCCTTTGCCATGAATGCTATGGCCTTTTGTCTGCCAGCCTACTATGGCATGCCTGCGGACTTTGTCTTTGCGCCCTGGTTTGATATGATCGCTGCGGTCTCTGCCACTTTGGCCATGCTGGTCGGAGGCTCCTACTTCATCGAAAAAGCGTGGCGCAGCCTGCATGCAGGAGCGCTGCACATCGACACGCCTATCGCGCTTGGCCTCATCGCTGCGTATGCCGGTTCCATCATCGGTTGGATTGCGGCTGTGCCGGGACTGAAGTATTTCGACTTCGTCGCCATCTTTATTTTTCTCATGCTCGTGGGGCGCTGGGCGCAGCAGGCGGCGGTGGAGCGGAATCGCCGTAAGCTCATGCGTGACACTTCGATCCCTGATTCGGTCATGCTGCTTGAGGATGAGAAGCTTCGACCCCTCAGTGCCTTGAAGGCTGGGGTTCGCTTCGCCATCAAACCTGGTCAATCCATCCCAGTCGCCAGTCGTCTGCTGAGTCCCCAGGCCTCGGTAAGTCTGGAGTGGATCAATGGTGAAAGTGACGCCCAGCTCCGCGATGCCGGGCAGATGCTGCCTTCAGGTGCTCTGAATATCGGTTCACGTGGACTTGAAGCAGAGGCGCTGGAAAGCTGGCAGGACAGCACGCTACGGAAGCTACTCGAAGCACGCCGACCTGGGGAATTCCGGGATTTGAATCTTGAGCGTTTATTGCGCTGGTATCTGGCCATCATCGTGGTGATTGGCATCGGCGGAGCAGTCTGGTGGGCCTGGCAAGGAGCTGGTCTAGCGCAGGCATTACAAGTCATGATTTCCATCTTTGTCGTGTCCTGTCCCTGCGCGCTCGGCGTGGCTGTGCCACTGGCTGAAGAACTGGCGGCAGCACGTGCAGAAAAACTAGGTGTCTTTGTCAGGACGTTAGGTCTGTGGAAGCGTGTCATGCGTGTCAGGCGCACCGTCTTTGATAAAACAGGCACCCTGACTTTAGAGAACCCAGTGCTGGAGAATCGGGAGGTGATTCAGCAGCTTCATGAGGCAGCCCGCAGAGCGCTGCGCACCTTAGTCACAGGGAATCTGCATCCTGTCAGTCGCAGCTTATTTGATGCCGTGGGGCCTGGTCCAGTCAGCACCCATGAGGTCAGTGAAGCTATAGGCCTAGGTCTGTCTTTCACCGATGAAGACGGCCATGCCTGGTCACTCGGACGCGGGGAGGGCGCTGATGCGCTGTTGACCTGTGATGCTGTTTCACTGGCTGGCTTCCGCTTTCGTGACGAGCTACGTGCGGAGTCCCTGGATGAAGTGCGCACGCTGAAACAACGTGGTGTCTCTGTGCACATTCTCAGTGGTGATCGTGAGTCTAAAGTGGCGCATATCGCTGCTCAGCTTGGATTGAAAAAAGACGATTGGCAGGCGGGTCTGACGCCAGAGCAAAAAGCCGCATGGGTGGCTGAGCATAACCAAGATGACACCCTATACATTGGTGATGGAGCCAATGACAGCCTTGCCTTTGACGCTGCCCTTTGCGCCGGTAGTCCGGTGACTGGGCGCAGTTTCCTGGAGCAAAAAGCGGACTTCTTTTTCCTCGGGCACAGCCTACGCTTTGTCAGTGGACTCATGGACGTCGCTCGTCTGCATCGCCGTGCCACCCGCAGTGTGTTTGCCTTCTCCGTAACCTATAACATCGTCACGGTCATCGCGGGGCTCATGGGTCACCTCAGTCCACTCGCGGCGGCCATCCTCATGCCTCTGAGTTCTGTGGCCACGCTGAGCATTGTGGCGCTGACTTTTGCTGCGAAAAAGCAGGTTTCCAATAAGCCATTGTTGGTTAGCGATTTAATCCCAAACGATCAGACTGCGGGCCACCTCGCCCCGCTCTAGAAAGACGGCTCGCATAATTTCCATCATTTGGAGAGGTTTGTCGAAGGGGCTTAAGCTTAATTCATTAAGCTAAAATTATGATTCTGCGTTTCAGCAGAAATCAGTCTTGCTATGTATTGCGAAATCACGGCAGACTTCGCTCCCTTCATGAAAAATTCATGTGTATTATTCATCGCTTATGCAGCTTGCCGTTTCTGCCTTTTGGGTGCCGAGACCATAGAGCCGCCACAGATGAGTATCGCAGCAGCTAGGACGCAACAGGTTCTTGGGGATGGTCACA
>JAPLUM010000470.1 GCA_026397605.1 Verrucomicrobiota bacterium
CAGCCGCCGATGACATCGTAGCTCTCCAAAGCAAAACCCGGTGGATCAATGATACGGTGGCAGCCATTGCAGCTCTCGCCGTTGCGGTGTTTGTCGAGCAGCTCGCGCAGAGTCGTGGCTCCGCGAATATCCGGCTCCACACCTGGAACGCCAGGCGGAGGTGGCGGCGGTTCCATGCCAAGGATTCGATCCATGACAAAAATACCGCGCACTACCGGTGAGGTGTTAGTTCCGTTAGCGCTGACCTTTAGCACGCTGGCCTGAGTCAGCACTCCACCGCGATGACTGTCGGCTGGAAGCTTGATCTTTTGCAGCTCCACACCACTCACACCGGGGATACCGTAATGCTGGGCAAGGCGCTTGTTGATCATGACAAAATCACTCTGGATGATGTTGGTGACACTCAGATTTCTCTGGATAAGCTCCGTGATAAAACCACGCGTTTCACGCAGCATCGAGTCGAGCAGCCACTCATCATATTCAGGGTAGAGCAGCTTGTCTGGCGTGGTGAAATCGATCTCACGCAGATTGAGCCAGCCGTCAGTGAAGTCCGTCACGAAGCGCTCCACCGTAGCCGCTTGAAGCAGACGCTCTGTTTGCACACGGAGAACCTCAGGCTGCGTGAGCTTTGCCGACAGCATTTCAGCATCAGGCGCACTGCGCGTCAGGAAGTAGCTCAATCGAGAGGCCAGTTCTTGATCATTGAGCTGGCCCTCAGATTCTTTGAGAAACAGAAACTCGGGCGAACAAAGCACGGCGACAGCAGCTGTGCGCATCGCTATCAAGAAGTCTTGGCTGGTGGCGAACTCAGCATCAAAGAGCTTCGAATAAGGCTCTACATCGACTGCACTCACAGGGCGTCGAAACGCAGCGCTAACAAAGGCTGGGAGTCGTTTTCGGGAAGCCTCAACAGGGTTGGCCGTTTCCGCAGTGAATACGGGTTTGTAGCCTGCTTTGCCTTTCATCCATGGCTTGTCTGGTGGTATTTCGCGCAATTTCGCATCGCCTAGCAGCAGTTTTTGACCACGTGGCGGCCAATCCGTGACGATGGGGCCTTCCAGCGTCACTTCCTGAAAAGCCATGCCTTCACCGGGATACTTGGCTGGGCCATCTTTGATAGGTGAATGACCATCTGGACCATTGAGACCTTGTGGACTGATCCAGATACCTTTGTTCGCATCCAGATGAAGCGTCACTTCGACCGCGCTAGACTTGCCCATAGGCAATTCATGAAAACTATGGGTGACGTTGTCCGCATTGCGGAAATTGAAGCTGCCAGTGATCAGCGCAAAGACGACGGGTTCCTCGATTTGATAACCGTAACCAGTGACACGCAGCTTGTAGGTGCCAGCCTGCTTGGAGCGCAGATTCGGAATCACGGTGCTTGGAAAGCCGCCATCGTTGAAGACAACGATGCTACCGTCATCACGCTTCAACCACTGTTTACCGATGGTGTCCTTACGGTTACGCTCGGAGTCGAGTGTGGCACTTTGCTTGATCTGTTCCGGGCGGACCTCTTGATTCAGCGCTGCATTGATGGCGAGTTCCGCCGCCTCCATGTAACGCAGCATTTGAATGCCTGAGATGGAGAGCGCTTCACCAATGTTATCAAAGCCTTTGGCGCGACCATCTTCTGGCAGTGAGTCGATAATGCTGACATTGACGCCCAGAAGATCATTGATCGTATTCTGATACTCCCGCCGATTCAAACGACGCAGCACGGTGCCTTTTTGCGCCTTTGATTTAACGATGAGATCACCGCCTAGCGCAGCCATAAAATCCTGCACGGCGTCTTGCTCGGGCTGTTTTTTCTTCGGTGGCGGCATTTCACCTGCAGCCACACGGTCAAAGACGCGCACCCATTTTTTTAGGGCTGCAGCGTCAGCTCCATCTGCGGAAAGCGCAGTTAGATCAAGATCTCCCTTCTTCACATCGCCATCATGGCAGTCCATGCAGTGCTGATCCAAGAACGGCTGAATGGCAGGCAGGGCAGCCTGTGTCGTCAGCGCAAAAAGCGGCCATGCCGCGAGCAGAAGTCGCTTCATAATCACGCTTGATTGATGTCTAAAACACCGGTGCTAAAACCGAACTTGTCTGTCTGCACGTCCATGCGCTGAGCCAGAGAAACAAACAGATTGGAGAAGACATGTTTCTCTTTTTCGATAGCGATGTGACGTCCATGTTTAAAGCCGCCACCTGCCAGGATAAGTGGCAGATTAGCGGTTTGATGAGCACTGGCATTGCCGAGATTGGAACCAAAAATGACAGAGGTGCTTTCCAGCAAGGATGCCACTTTGAGTTTGGTCAAGAAACCTGCAAAGGCCGTGAATTCGGCTAGTTCGATGACTTTCAGTTCTTCGATCTTGGTTTCATCCTGCCCATGATGAGAAAGATTGTGCCAGTCATTTTTTACACCCTCGATCTCTGGCACGGCATTCATGCCATTCAGACGTAGGGTGATGGTCCGTGTACTATCGGTTTGCAGAGCCAGCACGATGAGGTCCTGCATGAGGTTCATTTTACCAATGGCATCGGTGCGGGTCTGAATGTCTGTGGGCGGTTTGGCATCGACTTTCGGCTTTGGCCTCTGCACCCAGGCCTCGTTTTGCACGAGTCTGCCTTCCAGATCACGCACGGCACTGAAATATTCGTCCAGCTTTTCCTGATCCCGCTTGCCCAGCTCACCACGCAGTTTTTTCGCCTGCCCCATGACCGTATCGAGAATGCTCCGCCCGCGAGTCAGCCCACGCACTTGAGCTTCGACCTCTGCCTGAGTGCCATCCACAAAGAGCTGTCGAAAGGCACTGGAAGGTGAGGCCTCCGCCGGCAGCGGCACGCCACTGGCTGACCACGACATGGACTCGCTGCCAGTGCCCAGAATGAGACTGGGGAAGCGAGTCTGCGAGCCTATCTGCTCGGCGATGAGTTGATCGATACTGATGGTGTTCTTGAATCCAGCAAGTCCCGGATGCTTTGCAGAAGTCAGCCAAGTCATCTCCGAGGTGTGGCCATTCGCACCGTTCTGCTCCTCGTGTTGCAGGCCAGAAATGACGGAGAAATCTCCTTTCAAAGCTTTCAGCGGCTCGAGGTAAGGCGTCAGCGTGTAATCAGCGCCCGTCTCTTTTGGAAACAGAAACGGCGTGTGAAAACCGAGCGTGGCACACATCGCCAAAAAACGTGGAGGCGGCAGTGCTGCTGCGGCCTGAGCTCTGGTTGCAAAAGCAGGCATCATGGCCTCTAAAAATGGTAGCGAGAGAACAGTTCCCGTCCCGCGCAGAAAAGCGCGGCGGCTGAGATGGCGTTTGGTGGCAATGTTCATGCCAATTGAAACGATGAACGCGCCAGTTGTCTGACAACTAGAGTCGCAATTTTTTCACCAGCAGTGCATCCTTGTCTGCTTCCGTCATCGCTTTGAAGTCCACTTTGCAGCTTGGCAGTGCGGCCTGAATTGCTTCCACATCAGCAACAGATATATCCACGGTTTCGATGCGGAGCTTGGTGAGCTTTGGCAGCGACTTTAACTGAGGAATGATCTTTGCGCTAAGCCGCGCTTCCGTGAGCTCCAGGGACTCCAGCGTTTTGATCTGCGAGATCGTCATCATCGACGATTCATCAAAACTGACGGGCGAATCCTTTCCCCATTCGGGCAAGCGCTGACCCACACGCAATGCTGTCAGTGGCAGCTTCGACAAATGCACATTTCCGGCCTGAGTCTGCGCGGTGTGCCAGGTGCGAAATTCCTTGAGCTGGGTGATTTGGCCAATCGCCTCCAGTGCCACATCACCAGCCGTCGATCCCGCGAAAGTCAGCTTCTCCAGTTTTGGCAAGGCTTTCAAATGCGCAAGGCCACTGCCCGTGAATGCCTTAGATCGAAACGCCGGATGAAACAACGACAAGGATTTCAACTTCTGAAACGCGGCGAAGTGCTTGAAGCCCTCGTCGGTGAGCTGGATGCCATCGCTGCTCAGCCTTTCGAGTTCTGTTAAGCCCGTAAGCATTGCCAGAGTATCATCCGTGATCGTTTTACCACTGATGGTCAGATCCTTGATTGTCGTGAAACTGCCGAGTGTGCGAAAATCAGCCTCAGTGAAAGCATCACACTTCACGCTTACCTGCGTGATGATTCCCGCAGTCTCAGTGACTTTCGCTCCGAGCTTTTGAAGAGCTTGCAGATCGGCAGCGAAAAGCGGCACTGATGATAATAAGAGCAGGCAAAATAAAGGTTTCATGACTCTCTATGCTCTTTCTAAACCGTTCATTTCCGTCGTGCTGGTCGCGAAGTTTTCATCCTGCAGTCCCAGTCCATGCAGGCTGCTCAAATAGAGATTCGGCAGCGGATAGTTGTCCTTTTGGTCAAAGGCCAAATGTTGACCGTGCTTGAAGCCGCCACCGGCGAAGAGGACGGGCATGTTCTTGTTATCATGCGCGGAGGCGTTGCCCAGGTTCGATGTGAGTAAGACCATCGTTTCATCGAGCAGCTTGTCGGTCTTCAGCTTCCGTAGAAATCCTGCCCATTCGTTGATCACGCCCTGCTCGACGAGAGCTAGCTGCGCCAGCTTTTCCTCGTCCATGCCGTGGTGGCTAAGGTTGTGATAGGCTTCATCGACTCCTTCGATGCCTTGCACATTGTTGCCCGTAATGTGGAGCGTGATGAAACGAGTGCTGTCCGTGGCCAGAGCCATGTGGATGATATCGAGAAAGATGCGCTCTACCGCCACTTCGTTGTCGCGTGGGATCTGAGTCGGTGGCTTCAGTGCTACCTTCGGCTTCGGCTTGTGGGTCCAGGACTCGTTTGCGGCGAGACGCTGTTCCAACTCGCGCACACTGGTGAACCACGCATCGAGCTTGTCGCGGTCGCCGGAGCCGAGCTCACGCTGAAGTGATTTCGCCTCCGCGCCTACGACATCCATCACGCTGCGACCACTGCGGATCAGCTCCGCCTGCCGTTCCTGCTCGGCGGGTGTGTCGTTGACGAACAGTCGCGTGAAGAGCTTCATCGCACTGTTCTCCGCCGGAATCATCGAGCCGTTCTCGGTGTAGCTTGGGCTGGTCTGCGAGTTGGTATTCAAAACGAGCGATGGAAACCTCGTCTCATGCCCGAGATGCTTCGCCATGAGCTGATCGAGTGAGATCGTGTTCCTCGTCGTGGAGCCGCGTGCATTCGGACAGGCCGAAAAGATGCTTCCCTCCGCTGTGTGACCTCCGGTGACGCCCGGATGCGATGAACCCGAGACCACCGTGAAATCCTCCCGCAAATCCTGAATACCCGCGAGGTAGCGCGATGGCTTGTAACTCCGTCCGCTGCCCTCTGGCACCAAATTCGGGTTATGCATTCCCAGCGCCAGGCTAACCCCGACAAACCGCTTCGCCTGTTTTGTCTCCTTCACCGCCGCAAAGGCTGGGGTCATCGCCTCCAGTAGCGGCAGCCCAAGCGTGATACCCGCCCCGCGAAGCATGGCGCGGCGGGAGAGATGTTTTTGAAAAGTGAAAGTGCTCATGGTGATGGGAACGAGAGCGCCACTGTCGTCTTTCGAGATTCTCCGCTCAATGCCTCAGGGCACCGTGTTCAACTTCACGCGGAAGAAGTGCCGCGTTTGCAAGGCTGGCATCGGCACGCTGACGACTTCGTGGGTGCCATCGTCGGCCAGAACCGTCGGTGTGGCGGTGGAGGCCGTCCAGGTGATCAAATCAGGGCTGAATTCGACGGTGTACACCAGCCCGGCGGCGATGTGGTCTTTCCGGCGGATGAAGACGGCGTTGGTGCCATCGGCGACGGGCTGGCCTGTCGTGATGACATTGCCGCTGAAGCTCAGCGGGCCGAGTGCGGCGTTGTTTGGCAGCGTGCCGAGGGCGAATTCGAGCAGATTCAGGAGGCCATCGTGATCGTAGTCGGCATCGAATCCGGTGTTCGGGCCGGTTAGTCCAAGACTGTTTGCCCAAAGAGCGAAGGCAACGACCGTGGCACTCTCACCCGTGTTCACATTCAGAATACCGGAGCCGGTCATCTGGGATGACTTATGAACAGCGGTAGATGTGAGGCTACCCCAGGTTCCTCTGGCCTGCCGGACTCCGTTAATATAAAGTTCATCAACCGTATCTGTGCCAGTGAAGTTCAGATCCAACGTCGCACCACTGGCTAGGGCGATGTCAGCCGAATCTGCAAATCCAGAACTACTCAAACTGAACGTGCCTGCGCTGACAGTCGTGTCACCGCTGTAGCTGCGCGGGCCGATGAGTGAAAGTGTGCCGGTGCCAGTCTTGATTAAGGTCAGCGGACCGGTGCCATTTTGTACGATGCCACTGTAGGTTCGGCTCTCCGTGTCAAAATCAACCGTGAGTGTGGCGGCAGTGGCCGATGAGTTTGTGATCAATCCAGCACCCAGGCCGGAGGAGCTGATGAGGCCTATCGTGGTGCTCAGGCCGCGCAGATCAAACGTGCCGCCGATGCCGCCCTCGGTATTGTCGAAAGTGACGGGACTCGAGCGTGTGGTGGCATCAGCCGTGTAGAGCTGCATCTGAGCATGCTTTTTGAGCCTCAGACGGGCACCGTTCACCATCCCGGCGAAGCGAGCGACGAGCACGCTGCTGTCCGTGAAAGTCAGATCACCTAGCGAAAGGGTGCTGCCACGCTGAAGGCCCAGGACAGGGTCCACATAGCCAGCGCCGTAATCGTCATTCGTGAGGACCACGAGTGAACCTGCAAAGGTGGCAGTCGTTCCGGCAGAGGGCATGACTAAGCCGCCGATCTGGAGGCTATGTGCCGCGCTGGCGGAAGTGAAGGTGTAGCCGCTGGTGTCCAACGTTAAGCGTCGCGCCACGATGGGATCTGTGAGCGTGACCGTGCCTGCCGCGCCTGGAAAAACAGCCGAGTTCCCATTCGACCAGGTACTCACGCCGGACCAGCCCGCCGCACCCTGCGCCCAAGCGCGGCTCCCGCTGATGGATGTGGATGTTGGGAAGTTCAGCGGACTTCCTGCCGGCGGCACGGTGAACATGGACGTGTCCATACGGTAGATCTGGAGGCCTGCTGAGGCGGGGATCGTGTTGCTCATGGCCGGCAGATCAGCGACTAAGTTCGTCCTCGATCCTGGCATATTGTGATAGTTCACTCCGTCGCCAGCATCATATCCGACAGACGGCAATTGTGTCGGGGTGTTTAAATCGCCAAGTAGCCAGTTGATGCCATTCTGGGGGTAGTAAAACAAGACGTAGGACTCCACGCCATGGGAGGCCACCACGAGTTGGAAAGTATTCAGTTTGTCCACCTTCTGGCTGTAGTACCCCACCTGGTCCCAGGTGACGATCTGAGCAAAGGTGGGCGTGAAACCCCGGTGCGAAGGAAACGAGTTTGCCACGGTGGTGGCGATCGTAGAAAGCGTGGAGCTGTCCTGGGCGACACGATACCAAACTCTCCCGCTGGAAGAATGCCGTGTATCCACATCCGCCCAGAACGGGGCGATCATGGGCGTGAGGTTTAACACAGGAAAGGTGGCGGAATTAAATCCAGTGGCAGTGTTGTTACTGATAGGTCTGACGAAGCAAATGTTGCCGTTATTGTTGACGGCAAAGTGTGTGTAGCTTCTGCCCCAATAACTAAGCGAAAGGGAAGAACCTGCTGGACCAATGCCCAGCATCGTAACATCCACAAAATTGTCATCACCACGCGGCAAAGCCACATCACCCGAAGCTGGACCGAATCTGAAAAGCGCCTTGCCAGCTTGCGTAACGACCTGGCGATAAACAGAAAGAGTGTAGCTGCGTGTCGTCACGCCATCGAAGGCTGTCGTGGCGATGTTGATACTGTTTTCGCCCTGCCTGAGCTGCACCGTGATGGGGTTTCCGGAGGTCACAGCCACCTCGTTCACCTTGATCGTCGTGGCGCTCTGGGCGCTGACAGGCGTGACGGTGATGGAAGTCGTTGTGCTCGGCGTGTCCGGCAGCGCATAGCTGGTGATACTGCTGTTAAACGCTGGAGACAAGGCACCTGCGTCTGTGGTGATGCTGCTCAGCGCCGGGTCTCCCTCTGCCGCCGTGAAACGATAGACCGTGATCGTGTAAGCCCGCGTGGTCATGCCATCTGGCGCTGTTGTCACCACGGTCACTGTGTTTGACCCCGTGCTCAGCGGCACGCTGCCGCTCGGCACTCCTGAGGTGACCGCCACACCGTTCACGGTGATGGAGGCCTGCGGCACCGCAGCCGTGGGAGTCACCGTCAGGCTGCTGACGTTGTATGTCACCGCAGGCAGCGTGTAAGCCATCGTCGAACTGGTGAAAACCGGGTTCAGAGTGCCCCTGCTGGTCGCTAGAGAAATCAGGCTCGCATAATAAAGAGGCTCCGGCACGCCGTACAGCTCGATCTCATCCAGGCATACCGCCTGCGAGGCAGCTTGTGTTTTTATTCGGAAGCCGGTCGCCTGCACGGAGGGCAGGCTCCACTCATGGCGGCGTGCGGGTAGGGTGAAGTTGCCCGTCTGCTCCATGTTCGTGTAATCCAGAATGCCCACCGTGGTCCAGCTCGCGTCCGGCGTGCTGGCCGTGGGATTGGGCACCGTGGTCACCTGTAGGGTATAGACCCCTTGCCACCGGTCCGTGAATCCCCCCAAATTATCACGCCCGAAAGCCACGCTAGTGAGGGTGGAGAGGGCGCTGCCCAGACTCATCCCGGAATAGGAATCCAGCGTGCCTGCGATCCACGAGTTTGAGTTGCCATAAACACCGTCTTTCAGCTTCGCCGTGGTATGGATGCCGCCAAGCTCATCCTTCGAGAAGGCGGCGCCCGTAACGGCCAAGTTATTCGGGCGAAACGTCTCCCCCTGCGCCACCAGGGCCACATTCGGGTAGAATGCCTGCGAATACAGCTCCAGCTCATCCACACAGGTCAGATCAAAAACCGTCGTCGCATTCACCCTCAGCCGTATGCCCGTCGCCATCACCGTGCTTGGCAGATTGAAGACATGGCGCAGCGAAGGATTGGCAAAATTTGCCCCGCCCGCGCTCTGGTAGTCCAGCGTGCCGATGGATGTCCAGCTCGCATCCGGCGTGCTCGCGCTCGGATTCGCCACCGTCGTGTATTGCAGCTCATACAGCCCCAGCGTACGCTCCGTGAAACCGCCCGCCACATCGCGCCCAAAGGCCACCGCCCTCACCGCTGTCAGCACTCCCAAATTGATCCCCACAAAGCTATTCTGCGACCCCGCGATCCAAGAGTTGCCATTGCCAAACAGCCCGTCATTCACCTTTGCAATCGCATGCGGAGGCGCCCCGATCTCATCCTTCGCAAACGCCACCTTCCCCGCCGCCAAGTTCGCCGTGAAAGGATGCCCCGAGCCGCCCTCCTGCATTAGCGAAATCCCGCCCGTAGTGACGACACCTCCTCGTGCTTGGAGCGCGCTGGCGAAAATAAAGCCGACAAGAATGCGTAGAGTTCGTGAAGATGGCATATCAGGGTCAGCTACCACGACAGCCGCCTGCACACGACATCCATCTGCCCTGTCCATACCAAAGTATGAACCAGAAAAACGCTGTTCAAACTGGCACGTTTCTGCCATACAAATCAGCCATATGGTCACCGCCGCCGATCTCCAGACTCTGAATGACGCCACTCTCGCGCTTTACGCACCAGAACTGCGCCTCAGCGGCTATCCGCAGGCCGCGTTCACTTTTTTGAGCAGCCTCATCGGCGTGGAGCAGATCAACTACGCCAACCTCGATCCCAAGGCCGGCAGCATGGACATGGCGACGAGCTTCATGACGCCCGATTGGGCCAAAGGCGTCGAAGGCTTTGGCCGCCACATGGCGAAGTATGAGATGTCCAACTTTGATCCTGCCGTGAATGGCGGAAAACCCTTCTTTTTCAGTGACTTCCTCACCCAGCGCCAGTTCCGCGATCTCGACCTTTACACAGAGAGCTTCCGTATCCTCGGCATGGATCACCACGGTGCCGTGCATGTGCCCACCCATGATGGAAAGTGCCTCTGGTTCGGCCTCGAGCGTGCCGGCCCGCGTGAATACAGCGAGCGGGACCGCCTCATGCTCACGCTGGCGCAGCCGCATCTCGCCAACGCCCTCAAACTAGCCACCGTGCGGCAAAAAATGCGCGATGAACTCCAGATCACCCCGGAGACATTCGCCACCGTTCATTCCCCCCGCGAAGCCGAGATCGCCTACTGGCTCACTGAGGGCAAATCCAACATCGAAATCAGCCTGCTCATGAATCTGCATCTCCAGACCATCAAAGGCCATGTCACCAGCCTCTTCAACAAAACCGGCTGTGGCAACCGTCTCGCACTCACACTTCATCTCATCGAGTTAGCCAGAAAACTCAGCGAATCAGGGCCGGAAATCCACGTCGTAGCCGCTCAGCACACGCCGCAAGTTGGTTGAGTGTAAACCTGTAGCCGGGGCAGTGACCCCGGCTGTTTCATTCCCAACCAGCTTCCAGCAGGTTATTAAACCGATCCATCGGCTCCGCCGCACTCCAGGCACTTCGCGCGACAACTGACCTCATTCGAGACGGGCAGGAACTGCGTTTTTCGCACTTCGCTCAGGTCGACCTTCCGCTCGTTCCGTTGGCGAAGCAGGCCAGCATCGCTGCACTCTTAGATTGCAAGACCGCCAAGTTCGATACACTCACCGCCGAAGCTCAGTGAGCCATCGACCTGCTTCAAGAACGCCGCACCGCGCTGATCTCCGCTGCCGTCACCGGCCAGATCGACGTGCGCGGAGGGGACTGAAAACTTCCGCCTTTTTAGGTCGAGATTGAGGGTTTGGGCCTCAAATTCCCGCCAACTTGGATCGACATCGAC
>JAPLUM010000017.1 GCA_026397605.1 Verrucomicrobiota bacterium
GATGAGATTCGTGGTGCTGATGGTGAGGGCCTTGGTCAGTGTGGTTGCCAGCGGCGCTCCGAAGAGCGTGGCTTTCCCAGTGCCAGTGTTCCAGGCCTCGAGCACACGTGCTCCTGGCGCTGGGGGGGTGTAACGCGCACAACTGCCGCTGAAGCTGCCCGCATAGGCACCGAACTTGAGCGGGTCATTGGCACGGGCAGGGCGGCTGAGCGAGACCGTAAGAGGGCTCAGCGAACCGGACACGAGTGGCAGGGCACCTGAGTATCCCACGTAGCCAAGGCCAGCGAAGGCCGGGGCGATGGCACTCACTTGGCCTTCCCCATCCACAAAACCTGCCACCGTGTGGGCGGTCCCGTCGAAGAGCTTGCCAACAAAAACTGCATTGCCCGAGGCACTGACTTTACAGCTCGCTGCGCCGGGGTTGGTCACGACGGCTGCGTCGGCGCCGATCAAAGCCTCCATGGCCACGGTGTAGGTGCCTGCCAGTGGGCAAGGATTCACCACGGGACGAAAGTTCTGGATAAGAGCGTTCGCGCTGCTGAGACCGTTGGTCGAGGTGTCTAAGAGCTCCACCGTCATGTGGCCTGCTGAATCCTGTGCCGCAAGCTTGAGATAGAGGAGGCTACGGCCTTTCGGCTGGAGGGCGACTTGTAGTTTGCCTCGGGTATCGAGCTTGCCAGTGAAGGGCAAGGTCTGGCCGGGGAGGATCAGTTTCCCAGAGACAGCACCGACCGCACTCACGGTGCTGTAAAGCACGGCCCTGCGTGCACCGGCCGCATAGGTCAATGAGGTGGTGAGCTTGCCGGGAACAGGAATGTAAAGGTCGTCGTCCTCAATAGTCACGTAGTAAGACGCTAACCCTGCCACTGAAACCAGCACGGTCTCGTCTCCCTCGAAGACGTTGTCGTTTGTTGGACGGAAAGAGATCAAGCTGCTTGACGCGTGGGCAGGTAGAGCATCATTGTCGAAGGTGAAATCTTGGGCAATCGAGGCGGTGCCGGATATTGCGGTCTGATACAGTTCGAGGTAGCTGGTATCGACGAGATACTCGCGATTCACCTGAATGCCGATACTACCCTGGTTCTCACGAACGCGGAAATAAGTGCCAGACAAAACAATGGAGGAATTTCCGCCAGATTCATCGTCCCAGATGAAGAAGAATGCGGTATTGCTACCCGCAACGATGGTGGAGCCAGAAGAAGCACCGCTGAGGGTGACGTTGACCGTTTCATACTGACTTTCATCAAGGCTATCCTGGAGCAGTGTCACTGCCGCGCTGTCCTCCCAACTCGATCCTGATCCCCCACTCGGATTGCTGAAGGTCAATGTGGTGGAGAGACTCGTATAGTCGGAGCCTGCGGTGGCGTCACCGTTGGAGGTAGCGAGCGTGCAAGTGGCCGTGCCTGTGGTGGCGTAGCGGCGGCGCACGATGATCGTATGGGTTTCTGCCCCCTCAGAGCTGGCACCGAGGTCATAACTGTGGAAGTAGATCTCACTGGGTGTCCCGCTTTTATAATACTGGAGATTGATCCTACCCGGAGAGCCCGTGACGGTTCCCACAGCGATGTAATAGGTGCTTCCACTGATGACAAGAAAGGTCAGGCGGCTGTTCTTGCCATAGCCGCCGTCGTCGCTCGCCACCAACGGAGACAATGCATCCGCCGTGCCGCCCGAAGTGGAGACGTAAAGGGCGATCTGCGTGTCATGCAGCACATGGGGAGCAGCGAGCGAGGCGGTGGGCGCACCTCCTGAGTAACTGAAGTTGGTGTCGAAGTAAGCAAACCCAGTGAAAGAG
>JAPLUM010000068.1 GCA_026397605.1 Verrucomicrobiota bacterium
CAGAGCATCTTCTCCCAGTGCTTTGAAAGCTTTGCCATTGGCAGCGGACAGCTCTTTGAGAAAATGATCCACCAGCACAGGGATGTCACCTTTGCGCGTCCGCAAAGGCGGCATGTGAATGGTCACGACCCGCAGTCGCCAATAGAGATCTTCACGGAATTTACCCTCCTCCACCATCTTCGCCAGATTCTTATTCGTCGCGGCAACGACTCGGACATCCACCTTGATCGGCTTGCTGCCACCGACACGTTCGATGGTTTGCTCACCCAGCGCCCGCAGCAGCTTGACTTGCGTCGCGGCGTCAATCTCACCAATCTCATCCAAGAAAAGCGTGCCTCCATCCGCAAGTTCGAAACGTCCGATGCGCCGTTCTTGAGCACCTGTGAAGGAGCCTTTTTCGTGACCGAAAAGCTCACTCTCCAAAATCTGCGCCGACAAAGCAGCGCAATGCACCGTCACGATCTTGGCTTTTGGGCGACCGCTGAGATTATGCACCGCACGAGCCACGAGCTCCTTGCCTGTGCCACTTTCTCCTTCGATCAAAACAGTCGCGCGAGTGGGTGCCACTTGCTGGATCGTCTCCAGGATTGGCTTCATCGCATCGGCTTTGCCAAGAATGCCTTCGATGGAAAATTTCTGCTCTACCTGTTGCTTGAGCGCCTTGTTTTCATGCTCCAGATGTCGGCTGCGTAAAGCGCGTTTCACCAGCAGTTCCACCTCATCCAGATTCAGCGGTTTAGTGACGAAATGATAGGCACCGCGACGCATCGCCTCAACGGCTGTATCCACGCTGCCATAGGCTGTCATCATGATGCAGACTGGCGGCTTAGGCAGAGCCAGCGCTTGCTCCAGCAGCTTCATGCCATCGTCTTCACCCAGGCGCAGATCGGTCAGCATGACATCGATCTGATCATTCTTCAGATGCTCCATGGCCTCAGCAGCATTGCCTGCCACATAGCAATCAAAGTCATCCTCGAGTGACAGGCGCAGCCCATCCCGAGTGTGCTTTTCATCATCGACGATGAGAACAGTGGCGAGATCGGTCATCCGTTTAGAATAGTTGTTTTGTCCATCACTGCCAAGTCCTCTGTTCCCGCTTGTAAGAGGCGCACCTTACGCTCCACCAAAGGCAGCCAAAGACTCACCCGAGTGCCTTGGCCTGCGCGGCTTTCGATATCAATCTCTCCACCATGCTCACGAATAATACGGCGGACAATGAGAAGTCCCAAACCATTCCCACCAGCGCGAGTCGTGGAAAAAGGCTGGAATAGCCGCCCCATTTGTTCTGCTGAAATGCCCTTTCCAGTATCCTCGAAGCTCAGCCTGAGCTCAAAGTCAGTGTAGGTCCCGCTGATGGTTAAAGTGCCGCCTTTAGGCATGGCTTGACTGGCATTCCGAATCAGATTGTAGATAGCCTGCTTCATCTGATCTGCATCCAGAGGCATCGCCGGAAGATCGGAGCGTAGATCCAGTTTCACCTTCACTTTGGCCTGCTCTAAATCAGGTTTTAAGAATCGCAGACTCTCTTTGACCAGCTCACCGATTTGCGTCCGCTGAAGCTGCGGCTTGGTCGGTCGGATCGCGGCTAGGAACTGGCTGATGATGCCGTCCATACGCTTGATCTCGCCTGTAGCCACATCCAAATGCTCGCGCATCGGCTCACCCTGTTTGCCCATTTTTTTCAAACGGCGCTCCAGGAGTTGCAGGTGGATGGTCAGTGAGTTCAGCGGATTCCCCAGCTCATGCGCCACGCCGGCAGCCAGGAGGGTGAAGGCATTCAGTCGCTCACTTTCGATCTGCTCTTCAGTGCGTTTGCGGGTCTCGGTGACATCACGGATCAGCATCACAAAACCCAGTGGCTGGTCATCGTCGATACTCGTGATGTAAAAGTTTAAGTAGCGATTTTCAGGATAAAAAACCTCCAAATCGCGACTGATCACAGTGCCAGGAATCAGCAGCTCATTCCAATCCAGGCCGCGCATGCCTTGAGTCAGCTTTTGCCCGAGCACCTGTTCCTCCTGGAACCCAAAAAGCAAACAGGCAGCGCTATTCACATAGGTCACCGTGGCGTCGGCATCTAATAGAATGACTCCTTCTTGAAGCGCCTGAAACGTTTTCTCAAAGAAGCCCTTCTCTTTGATCAACTCCAGCACAAAGCCCTGGACCTCGCCGGGTTCCAGGCGGTCCATGCGTTTGAGCAGTTTTTCAATGAAAGCAGATCTCATGCAGAGGCAGTCATGGATTCAGCCGCAGTCACGCGTCAGTGTCAATCTCTCCTCTGAGGTTAGCGGTCAGTAGCTTTTTGCGGCATGACTTTAAAAGCCTCATACATAAAATAAGCCAGCCCAGCATAGCTGACATGGGAACGGTAGGCCGACTCGATGCGTTGTAGATCCTGCTGCATCTCTGGTTCCGAGCGGCCAAAATAGGACTCCATCGGCGGGCCTATCTTCGCCATCTTGACGCCAACAAAGACTTCCGCTTGGGTTTGATCCGCATAAGCGATGGTCCGCTCGACGAGTGCGATGGTGCCATTACGTCCCACCACCGTACCGCGATAACTCATGATCGCTAAATGATCGACCATGCCCAGCAAATGCTG